>JAUQOU010000024.1 GCA_030550715.1 bacterium
TTTATTTCCGCTTAACAAAAACTCTCCTCAAAAAAATCATTTTTGTCTTGAAAGTGCTACAGCAAAAGTTATTCCAGCTCCGCTCTCTGATTTCCTCTTCACCTTCGGCACTATAAGAACAGAGTTCTCACCAGCAGACAAAATAGCAGATGCCTCAGAAACAGAAGATACACCAACATATTTTTCAGCAAAATGAGATGGATTCTTGACAAGATGCGAGACACTCAAAAGTTCATCTTTCGTAAAAAACTCAAATTCAATACCGAATTCGTTTCTCATAAGCTCAGCAAATTTTATAAATTCGGAATCATTCTTTTTCTTATCAATTGTCGCAACTTTCTTCACGCTGAAAAAAGACAGGTTGTTCTCTTCAAGAACCTCTTTCAGAAATTTTTCAAATTCGTAATGTTTTACACCTTCATCAAAACCTATTCCTACACATAAAACACGCGGTCTATAAAAAACGCACGGGATTTTTATTTTTCCTTTATCTACAATTCTGTGAGTTATGAAAAGGCATGCTGAAAAATCTTTCTGCTTCTCGAGAAACTCTTTTTCTGAAAGCTCAAACACATTCGGCGGAAGCTTGAAAAACCTCTCTCCCGACTCCTGAACTAATGCAACCCTCTCAAAATTCACAACCGCAGATGAAACCCTAACAAAAGTGTCGTGATCTCCTTCCTGTTTCCATCCGAACTCACGTCCGAATATATCAACGGGAATGGTTCCTATTGAGTCAGAAGCAGTTGTTATCACAGGGGTTGCTCCTATGATATTGGCTATCTCTCTTGCAAGTTCATTTGCTCCTCCAATATGACCTGATAGCAAGCTGATAACGAATCTTCCCGCATCGTCTATCGCTAAAACCGCAGGGTCCTCCTCCTTTGACCTGATATGAGGAGCTATAATCCTTATGAGAGCTCCAACAGATATAACCCCGCAAATAGCATCATACCTTGAAAATATATCTCCTATAAGCTCTTTCAGATTCTTGAAGAAAGTAATAGATTTGATATTTTTATTTTCCGATGTGGGACTATCTTTTTCAAACTCTGACTTAAACTTTTCAGAAATGAAAAAATACGCATCAGAAAAATCTATCTTTCCCTCTAATTTTTTAATAATTTCTACTCCTCCCTTGGTTATAGCTAAAAACGCTATACCCTTTTTAAATATAGATGAAAGAACTTTTTTTCTTGCGGAAGGAGAAATCTCAAAACCATAAAAACTTTCTTTTTTCTCTGAAACAAGATTTTTTTGCTCAAACCTTTTTGCTTTCTGAATGATTCCTGAGTAATCATCTGAGTAGACGAAAGACCTCTTCCCCCTTGCTGTAAAGACCTTTGAGACAACAAAAAGAGCATGAGATGTTATTCCTTCCTCCTTTGCTTTATCACATATATCAGATAGAGTTCCAAAAATTATCTTCTCGTCATTCCATGTCACCTTATAGCAGAGCGCACAAGGAAAATCATATGGATAACCAACATCAATAAGGTCTCTGACGATATTTTTCAGCAGAGAAGCAGAGAGAAAAAAAATAAGAGTCGGCTTCTGCTTAGCTATCTCTTTTATGTCCTCAGGAACAGGCGTCTTTCCCGGATACCTCGTTATAACAACCGTTTGAGTGACATCGGGAACAGTGAATTCTGTTTTAAGACGGCTTGCGCAGGCGAGAAAAGATGAGACCCCCGGAACAATCTCAAAATCAATCCCATAACTTTCAAGAACTTCCATCTGTTCTTTTATTGAGCCGAATATAGAAGGGTCTCCATCGTGCAGGCGCACAACTGTCTTCCCTTCCCGATAGAACTCACGCATCAGCTCGCATATCTCCTCAACTGTTCTACCGTGAGAATCAAACTTTTGAGCATTTCTCGCAAAATCCAAAATCTCCTTGTTTATCAGAGAGCCAGTGTAAATTACAACATCTGCGCTTTTGAGAACTTCATAACCTTTCAGTGTTATAAGATATGGATCCCCCGGTCCAGCTCCAACAAAGTAAATCTTTCCTTCTTTCTTGTTCTCATTCATTTCAAAATAATTAAAAGAAAAACTTCCTGGAATAGTTTTTATCTGATTAGATTTTTGAGTTTTGGACCTTTTGGGTTGGTTTCGGAGCAAGTTTGAATCCAAAATTCGGTTCAACCGGCTTTTCAGCGGGTTCAACCTTTTTTATCCACGGTATATGGTCTGATAGTATTCTTTTCACTCCCGCTTTCATAGTAGCCACAGCAGACGGACAAAGCGCACAAGCTCCCTTCAAAGATACAACCACTAAACCCTCACCTTCGCTTATTTCTTTTACCTCAATATCTCCCCCGTGCGACCTTATGTACTCCCTCACTCTGCTCATAACATGCTCAACTTCTTTCTCGGCAGAGTCAAAAACTACTATATCTTTGCTATGGATTTTCTCCCTCAGGCGGGCTTCAAGCTGTAAAAGAGCTTCATCTTTTTCTCCGTTCGTATTGAACCTGACACCGAAGAAAATCTTTTCTTTCTGCTCATCTACAACATACGCTTTTTCAACAAATTTGAAATTTTCCAGAATATCTGTGAGGATATGGGAATATTTCTCATTCAGAATTTCTCTCAATGGCTTTATAAGTGGCATAATAAATTCTGTTTCTAAAATTCAATTTGTTTTTAAGTTCTATCAGGAGAACGGGAGAATTTTTTTCAGTTCAGTTTTCATTCCAGAGTTTGAGAAAGTCGTCTGGTGGGATTTCAGCAAGTCCAACAACTCTTTTTATTTCAGGGAATTCGTAGGCAAGTTCGTTAGCTATGAGTTGAGCGATCTGATTTGCAGCGCATCCGCAGAAAGGAGAGCATCCGACGCCATCTCCGAGCGCTAATCCTAAAACAAGAGTTCCTGTTTCCTCATCAAAATCTTTGACCCAGACGACTACATCTTCTATTTGCGGACTTGCCTTAATTCTAGGTCTTATATCCGAAAGGATATAGTTATTAAACTTTTCCACCCTCTCGTTTAAGCTCTTTTCTTTCATACCAGCTTTACCTCCTTTTGTCATTCATTTTAAATTAATAAATTTTTTCATAAAAAAAGTTTTTTTCAAAACGAAAAATTCACATATAGACAGGATTTTCGTCAGAAAGTATCCCGGACAATCTCTAAATAGATTTAAAAGTTTTAACTCTCAAGAATCAAAAAAGATAAAATTAAATTGATGATGGAAGAATAAGAAATAAGGGAGTTGAAACATGAACGCAAAAATATATAATGAGTCGCTAAAAACTCTTATAGAGATCATAAAAAGCGTTTTAAATGAGAAAGGCATAACGGTTTTTCTATTTGGTTCAAGAGCAACAGGAAAAGCTAAAGAAAACTCTGATATTGATATTGGTATAATTTCTACAAGTAAAGATATAAGCAAGCTAATTTCTTATTTGAGGGAAAGAATAGAAAACTCAAACATACCATATAAAGTGGATATTCTGGATTTATCTCTAACTTCGGAAGAATTCAGACAAAAAGTTTTAAAGGAAGCAAAAGTTATATGGAAAAGTTAAGAAGGAGAATTAGGGAAGCAGAAAGAGCTTTAAAAACATTAAGGGAAATATTAAAAGAGACATATTCAATAATTTATATGCAATTCACCAAAATCTTGTTTCAGGGAAGCATTTAGCGTTGGGCTTTTGAATGAAGAGCAAACAGCCACCTGCCTTGAAATCAGGAAAAGATAGCGATAATTGTGAATGCCGACCGCTTAATAAAAAGGATTTAAGAAAGGATTATGTTCAAGCAAAAGTAAGCTTTGAAAAAGAAATTATTTCAAAAAAACCAAAAAATTTTACTCATTTTTTCTTAAATATCTTTGCTTATTGTTAAACTTAATAATAAAAGGAAATGAGCGAGATAGAGAAGAAAAGAGAAATGAGCGGGATTCAAGAAAGGTTGAGAATGTTTGAAGAGTTCAGAATTGCAAAAAACAAAATCCTCTCACAAGACGACTTTATGGAAGTGACCATAAAAGACAAAAAAACAGGAGAAATAAAGAAGAAAAAAATGCTCCTCAAATCTGGTTGGAGAAAAATAAAACTCTTCTTCGGAATATCAAGCGAAATACTTGAAATAAAAAGAGAAAAAGATGGAGATAAAATAATATACATGTGTAAAGCAAGGGTCTCTGCTCCATCTGGAATGTCCGCAGAAGCAGTCGGGATATGCTCTTCTGACGAACCCGGTAAATCAAATATGCCTGAATACATACTTTCATCAATAGCACAAACAAGAGCTATAAATAAAGCGATTGCAGACCTCGTCGGCGCTGACTTTGACGAAGAAATAGATGTAGAAAAACTCTCCGAAGAAGATTTAGACATATCACATATAGAACCTTCGTCTAAAACCGAAAAAGCCCTCCCCTCAGACAAAACAAAACTCGTCTCACTCATATTTGACATGATCCGCGAGATAGAAGGAAAAATATCTAAAACCGAAATCTTCTCAAAAATAAAAGATTCTCTTGGAATACCAAAAGATCAGAACATAAAAATAACTCAACTTGATATAGACCAGCTCAAAAAAGTTGAATCAATACTGAGATCAGAAATACAGAACTTAAAGGCAAAAGAAACCGAAAACTTCTTCTGATCGCAATAAATAACGCACCACTTTATTTTTCACCGTCAAAAATATAAACCTTATGCCCGCCCTTGAAGCTTATAGCTTTTCTACAAAATTTGTCTGATTCGTAAAATCCACATAATTTCGGAATTTCTGCATATCTTTTCCCAGTTCATCAAAAGAGTTTGTCTCATTGCTTAGATAATCTCATTCCTACAAAGCGTAGCCAAAAAAGGTTTATCTTTCTACCATACATTCTTTTATTTTGTTTTTTCATAACAATTTTGCCTGCTCTCTACAAATCAAAGCCACATGAGAATTCAAAACCTCTTGTTTCCCAGCGTGTGGTATGCAAATGAAAAATCACCTAAAAATAAAAAACTCACAAACAAAACAGAAAAATTCCCCCCAACAAACTGAAAAAGTTAAAAACTTCCCTATTTTATAATTAAGTTAAAGATATGGGTGTATCTGTATTCAAAACTCTAAGGTCAAAAACCGCAAAAACCATATATGTAATTCTTGCAGCCGCATTCTTCATAGGTTTCGGAATACTCTCATCACTCTCACCAAAAAACACTATGAAAAGCATAAAAATATCAGGAGAAAAAGTGTTTCAAGACGAGTTCTTCCTTATTATGAAAGAGCTTGAAAGAACAGATAGCGAGATTTCAAAAGAAGAGATAGAAAACCAAGCATTTGAAACACTCATCGCAAGAAAAATAATATCAAAAGAAATTGAAAACTGGGGATTAAAACTATCTCACGAAGAACTTCTCGCCATGCTCGGCTCACAAGCAGGAATATCAACAAGAAGAGATTACATCAACTTTTTGAGAAGCCAGGGAGTAAGTCAAAAATCATTTGAAAATTACCTAAGAGATTCTTACAATTTTTCAAAATTTCAAGATATACTGGTAAGAGCCGAAACAGTGGGAGATACCGAGGTTTTTCAGGAATACCTTTCCCGCGCCCTCGGAACAAGATATGTCACAATAGCAGAAATAGATAGATCAAAGTTCAAAGTTCGAGTAGATCAGAAAGAAATTGAAAGATACTATATTCTCAACCGAAACGAATTCAAAATAGGTGAAAAAAGAGAAATATGGATAGCAAAATTTGATACAGAAGAAAAAGCGAGGTCATTTTCCGGAAATCAAACGTCATTTTCTGATTTCTCTGACTTTGAGAACTCCGCAACAAGAATAGGAGGTAAAGCAACAAGCGTAATACTTGGCAAAGAAGCAAGTAGCCAGAATCCTACATTCGCCCCATTTTTCGCAGAGACAGCAACAGAAGGAGTCCTCGCCCCTCCCATAAATGTCGGCAATGAGTGGTGGGTCATAAAAATACACAAAATATACCCAGAAAGAATAGCAGAACTAAAAGAAGCCGAAGATAAAATAAGAGAAAAAATAATCACCCAGAAAGTTTTCCTGAAAGTCAAAGAAATCCTTGATAACCAAAAAGATAAAATAAAATCACAGGAGGAATTCAAAAAAATCTTCTCTCCATACTCTTCATCAATATATGAAGATACATTTTTGCCTTATCTTGAAGCATACCCAAAGGTTGAATTTCAGCCAGAACTGAGCTCAGCTCTCATCTCAAAAGAAGAGAACTTCGTCTTCCCAAAACCCATAGAAAACAAGGGAAATATTTTCGTTGTTTTTGTTGGAAAAATCATACCGGACCCTACCAAAATCTCCGACTTTTTCATCTTTGATATACAGAGGAACTTCCAGAACATTGTAGTAAGAGAAATATCAAACATGAAGATAGAGCCAAAATCTAAACAGGAAGCCATAAAAAAGCTTCTTGGAAACATGTAAAGGAAAAATCAAAGCAACAAAGCATAATCCAAAAAATGCTGAATCTTCAAGATAGATTTCACAGAGCACTTAAAATAGCCCGAGAAGGATTATCAGAACTATATCCTTCATGCGCGTTAGCTATGGGAGATGAGACAAGTTATCTTGAAGAGTATTTCACACAAAATGGAGAACCAGCTCTTTTTGATATAGCTTCTTTGACCAAACCTCTCGCAACACTCCCAATACTTATTGAAAACAAGATAAACCTTGAAAGCAAGATCTACAATTTTATGAGCAAAGATGAAATACGAGATTCTGAAAAGAAAAAAATCAAAATAATTCACATCGTTGAACATAAAGCGGGATTTCAAGCTCATATACCACTCTTTGAAGAAATAGAAAGAAATTTCCAAAATCTAAAAAACGATGATAAAAACTTCTTCCACCTCGAAGGAAGCACGAAAGTCAAAATAAGAGAAAAGATGATAGAGCTCGCATTTGAATCGAACCTATGCGGAAAGGTCGGGGAAAAAACTCTTTACAGCGATATAGGTTTTATATGTCTTACAGGATTTGTAGAAAAATACCTTTCAAAAGGACTACTTGAAATATTTGAAGAAGTGAAGAAAAAACTTTCCCTTGAAAAAATTTACTTTTACAACTACGCTCCCGAAAAAGAAAAGATAGTAAAAACATATTACTACCAAAGAGTCCACGATGAAAACTCATTTTATATGGATTCTTTATCTTTACACGCCGGACTCGTATCTGACCTGAAATCAATTTCAAAACTATGCACATACTTTCTCAACAAAATAAACTTTGAAGATGGGAGAAAAAAAATTGAAGGTGGAGAGAGATTTTTTTTTGGCTTTGACTCATTCGTAGTTCAAAACAGAATACTTTTTGGACATCTTGGATTCACAGGGTGCGGATTCTGGCTTATTCCCGAAAGAAAAGAGTTCTGCGTTTTCCTCTCAAACAGAGTTTTTCCCTCAAAAGGAAGGTACGCGGAAAAACCCCCCGAGAAATTTTTAAAGCTCCGAAAAAGAATCTGGGAAATATTTTCAGGTTCCGATTGAAAAACTAAATTTACACAAAAGGAGGTCAATAAAAGTGAACATACTCACCCTTACCACTCTGGTTATAACTTTGAGCGGACTTGAAATCATGAAAAAAGTTGATTCTCAACCCATACCGCAAAGTTCAATAAGCACAGTAAAAATGATAATAAGCAAAGGCGGAGATACACGAGAAAGAAAACTCATAATATACACCAAAAGAGAAGGAGATAAAAGATACTCCGCTACAAAATTTCTAGAACCAGCAGATGTGAAAGATACTCAATTCCTCCAAATATCTGATGAAAAAGGAGAGACAAATCAATGGCTTTACCTCCCCTCACTTAAAAGGTCAAGAAGAATAGCAGGAGCGCAGAAAAAAACATCTTTCATGGGAAGTGAAATTACATACGAAGATATGGAAAGAAAAATTCCAGAAGAATACAACCACAATATAATAAATGAAGACGATAAAATATATGTCATAGAATCCACACCCAACAAAAATAAAGATTCTCAGTACTCAAAAGCGGTATTTTATATAAGAAAAGAAGATTTAGCAGTAATCAAAACAGAACTTTACGATAAAGACGGGAAAAAGATAAAAGTGATTGAAAACGAAGTAAAGAAAATTGAAAATAAATACAACATACCCATAAAAACTACCGTCAAAAATCTTGAAAATGGGAACTATACAGAAATGATAGTTGAAGAGATAAAAGTAGATGTCCCCGTGGATAAAAAAATATTCTCTCCTGACTTTCTCGGTCAGTGGTAAAATTTCAACTTTTAACAAAAACAAAAAATCTAAAAAACAAAAACAATAATCAAAACCCTAAAAATAAAAAATAATAAATGGCGATAAAGTGCGGAAAGATAAAAAAGGAAAAGGATTATAGCCAGGAAAAAAAGTTCTCGGTTCCTCTTATAGTGGTGATAACCGCTCTGATTTGCCAGAACACAGCAAAAGCTCAAACACTCTACTCACTCACAAGAATATTTTTAGATATACAAAAACAAAATCAGTTTGAAGATTTAGCAGAAGTAAAAGAACGCCTCTTCCTTGAATCCAAATATACAAAAGATAAATACTCAATATTATTTTCAGGAAAAATAGACCTGAACTACTTTTACGGCGGATTTCCAAGATTTCAAGGTATTTTCGACCTACATGAAATATATCTTTCCACATCTTTTAAAAATGCAGGTATATCTTTTGGAAGAAAAATCGTAAGTTTAGGAATAGTAGATAACTCTCCATACGATGTCATAAACAGACCAGATTTCCGTGAAGGATTTTTCAATCTGACCGACCCAAACTTTCTCAAGACCCCCGGAATAATTCTTGATTCGATAATGTTCATTGGAAACTCAACTTTGAGAATAATTTATGAACCGTTTTTCACTCCCCCGCTCTTTTACGATATAAAAAGCGACTGGGCTATAATGAGCTGGAATTTTCTCAACAACGCCTTTGAAGGAGATAAAAATTCAGAACAGCTCAAAAATGTTTTAGATGGTCAGTTCTCACCTGTCGTAAAAAATTATCCATCAAGAATTGAAGACGCGCTGAAAAGCTTCGGACTTGGACTTTACTTCTCCTCTAAGTATGAAAACCTACAACTCGCACTTATAGGATATACCGGATACAGCATTTTCCCTATGCCTTTTTTTGATTCTCTCTTTCTGCAAGAACTCGAACGCATGCCTGGAACCCCAGAAGAAAAATTATCAAACATATCAGCAGCAGAGATACTTGAACCAGCTTCAAGAGGTGAAAGCTTTCTGAAACTTGAACCAAGAAGGTATCATATCATAGGTGGTGGGTGGTCGTATGAGATAGCAAACTTTCTCATCAAAAACGACTTAGCCATGTACCTTATGGCAGACCTACCAGATGAGAACCTCAAAATCAGGGAATTCTCACTGCTTTCATTTGCACTTGATGCAGAAAGAGAAATAATACCAAACCTCCTCCTAATACCAAGCATAAGAGGAATAATAAACTTCTCGCCTCAAAACATAATAGTAGTAAAGAAAGGAAATATCTTTCCTTCAATCTCCATAAGATATGAGTTTTATATAAAGAACTATTCTTTTTCTTTCACAGCTAATTTATCTTCTGATGTCCCTCTTGAAATACCTTTATCAGTAAGAAGCTTCTTCTCTTTCATGTCCGCGGTATGGAAACCAACCGATTTAATAGAAGTATCTGGTGGAGCGATCATACTCAGCGGAAAAGACATATCTGTATTCGGATTTTTTAAAAATAACTCTGCAATATTTATATCATCAAAAATATTCTTCTGAAAAGCAAATTCTTCATCAAAAAAGATAAAAAAATAAATCAAAGAAAAAAATAGTGAATTAAACTTATTTTTTTATGAGCAGAGATACATTTTTGAAAATCATATCTGTTGTCTTTGCTTCATCAATAACAATATTCTCATCTCTGACATTCAAAAGAGAAATATCAACAAAATACAGAGTAAAAGTAGAAAGCGTATCTGAAAACATAATTTTATCTCCTGATTCCACAAAATATGTAGAAGTGAATCTGGAATGCCCACATCTGATAAGCGAAAACTTAGTGAAAAGACCAAAAGAAATAAAGATAGACCTGAAAGGAGAAAGGTATTCATCAGTTCAAATTGATGTAGATGAAATCAAAATAGATAAACCTGCACTATGCAAAATCAAAGAGATAAACCCAAAAACAATATACCTGAACCTAGAAAGAAAAATCTCAAAAGAACTTGAAGTCGTACCAGATATTGTAGGAAGAGTAGATGATAAGTATTCGGTATCTGTAACAGTGGTTCCAAAATATGTAAAGGCGGTTGGACCGGAAAATGAACTCAAAGGTAAAAACAAAGCATATACAGAAATGATAGATATTCAAGGGAAAATGCAGGATTTCTCTCTTGAAGTCCCTCTCTATAAAATAAATAACAGCGTAAATTTTTTCCCTCAAGTGGTAACTGTATTCGTAAAAATAAGAGAAAAAGAATGAGGATATTCGAAGATAATCTTAAAAATTAGGTCAAAAAATTCTCACCTTCACACCCTTTTCAAGCGTTTCATTCAACCTCATCAGAGTAGGAGCTACAAGAGTCGCAACATTCTGAAACTCAGGAAGAACAGAGTTAAGAGTTGAAATAAGTTTCAAGGTCTCAGAAAGAAGATCGGGAGTTAGCTCAACGACCTTGGTAATATTATCTTGATAAAATCTCAACTGCTCTAAGGTATAGTTTATACTCCGGGTTAAAGTAACAACACTTGGGAAAACCGAATTTATATTTTCAATCAGAGCTGGTCCAACTTTAACGAGGTTTTCCAAATTATCTTGATTCTGAGATAGTATGGAGACAAGTTGATTTGTTTGCTTGACTATACTTTTTATATCAGAAGAAAGAGCGAGAATATCTGGAAATATCTTATCTATTTTTTCCAAAACTTCCGAAGAATTTTTAATCAGAGGTTCAATATCTTTCACGAGCTTCGGGGCTAATTCTGCAATCTGAGAAATAAGCTCAGGGTTCAAAGATTTCATAAAAGGTTCAAGAGACATTATAAGTTCATCTGGTTCAAAAACAACTTTTGTTTTTGTTATCGTAAAACCATCTTCCGCGGGAGAAATATCTCCTGTGCCGGTCGGGACAAGTTCTACAAATTTTTCACCGAGCAAACTTTTCAACCTTATCTGTGCTTCAAAATCCTTTCTCACAGGAACATCACTTCTCAACTTCATCACGACTTTTGCATAAACTTTTGAATCAGAAAAGTAAAAATCTATTTTGTCAACGAAACCGACTTTGACACCTGCAAGGCGGATTTCGGCTTTTTCAGCCAAACCCTTCGTGTTCTCAAAAACAGCATAATAGGTCTTATATCCACCAAGACCCAACTTGCCGATCTTTGAGATAAGATAAAAAAGCGATGCTACAAAAACTATAAAGATTATCCCAAGAAAAAATAGGTTCTTTCTCTCTTCCATAAAACATAATTTATAAATCTGTATTCATATTTGTCAAGATTTAGTTTAAATCCCTCCGCAAAACTGCAAAGAAAATCACCTGAAAATAAAAATTTTTTGAAAATACTGAACTACAAATAAAGCAGATTATCTGTTTTTACTCTGTTATGTCACGCATAGGAAGAAAACCGATAGAAATTCCAAAAGATGTGAAAGTAGATATAAAAGATGGAGAAATTTTCGTCCAAGGTCCAAAGGGGAAACTTTCTATGAAAATCCCTCAACCTATTGAAGTTAAAACAGAGAACAACACAATTTATGTTATAAATCCGCACCCAGACGAAAGAAAAGCAAAAGCTTTACACGGAACAACACGAGCTCTCATAGCAAACATGATAAAAGGAGTCACAGAAGGTTATAGAATAGAGCTTGATATATCTGGAATAGGATACAGAGCAGATATGCAAGGAGACACACTCGTTCTGAAAGTCGGATACTCCCATCCTGTCTATTTCAAACCACCAGAAGGAGTTAAAGTTGGATTAAGAAGTCCTGTGAGAATATTTGTTGAAGGCGTAGATAAATATATGGTTGGTCAGGTTGCAGCGCAAATAAGAGATATAAAACCACCAGACCCATATAAAGGAACAGGAATAAAATATGAAGATGAGGTCCTCAACCTCAAACCCGGAAAAGCAAAAGGTAAGAAAAAATAAACTTTAAAAATTTAAAAGGAGAGAAAAAATATGCTTTATGCTATGGTGTCTGAAAAGAAAGAAAGAGAAATAAGGAGAGAAAGAAGAATTCTCAGAGTCAGGAAGAAGGTTTTCGGAACACCGGAAAGACCGCGACTATGTGTTTTCAGGTCAAACAAACACTTCTACGCCCAAATCATAGACGACACAAAAGGATACACAATCTGTTCCGCTTCAACACTTGAACTTAAAGATAAAATAAAAAAAACTTGGTCCCAAGAAGCAGCAAAGGAAGTAGGAAAACTTATAGCTCAAAAAGCTCTTGAAAAAGGGATAAAAAAAGTTGTCTTTGACAGAAGATTTTATAAATATCACGGAAAAGTAAAGGCATGTGCGGAAGGAGCAAGAGAAGGAGGTCTTGAATTCTAATGGGCAAGTGGGGAAAAAGGGGAAGAATGTACGCAGGAAATTCATATGTATATCTTCAAAGATACATACCAAAAGAAGATGATGAAATAGTGGAAAGAGTCCTTGAAACATCAAGAGTGACACGAGTCACAAAAGGAGGAAAAAGGTTCTCGTTCAGGGCTTTCTGCGTTGTCGGAAATATGAAAGGAGCAGTAGGATATGGAATGGGAAAAGCTCTTGAACCATCAGAAGCAATAAGAAAAGCAGTAAATGCAGCAAAAAAGAACATGATAGTCATTCCGATTGTCAAAGGAACAATCCCACACGAGGTTGAAGGAAAGTTCGGAACTTCAAGAGTGATTTTGAGACCCGCCGCTCCCGGAACAGGTATAACCGCAGGAGGAACAGTAAAAGCAATAATGACAGTAGCCGGAATAAAAAATATACTCACAAAATCAATAGGAGGAAACAACCCTCTAACACTTACAAAAGCAGTATTTGATGCTTTCTCTAAACTCAGAACACTCTCTCTGCAAGCAAAGCTCAGAGGTAAAAAATTAACTGAACTACTATGGGAAGAAAACAAAGCAGAAGGCATTATTGAAAGTCAATAGCCAGCTCAAACCCCACGGCTTCAAAAAATTTCAAAAAACCCTATTTCAAAAGCAATCTGAAAACCTACTTATATGGCTTAAAGAATTCGTCTGACTTTTTAAAAAATTAATATTTTGTTAAATTTTTAAAATATGAGCGAGAACCATGAAAAATCAATTCCACAAAGCGAAAACATAAGCGTAGAAAATTACGATGTCGCAGTCATAGGAGGAGGTATAAACGGAGTAGGAATAGCAAGAGACCTCTCTATAAGAGGGCTGAAAGTGATTTTATTTGAGAAAGAGGACTTCGGATGGGGGACAACTTGGGCTTCATCATGTCTGATGCACGGCGGAGCAAGATATATCATAAACGATATCGGTGTCACATATAAATCATCAAAAGAAGCAGGTGTGGCAAAAAAAATTTCCGCACACCTTCTTTCACGAAGACCTTTCATAATCGTCTCCCACTCAAAAACCATGATAAAACTCTTTGATATTTATATGAGCGTATATGATATGTTCTCAATAATGAGAGGAGCTATAAGACATTTCAAAATAAATGAAGAAGAAGTTGAAAAAATAACAGGAAAAGAAGTTGTATCAAAGGGAGGCGGAGTAGTAACCGAAGAATACGCTGTAGACCCCGTGAGATTATCTGTTCTTAACTCAATATCTGCAAAAGATTTCGGAGCAAAAGTTCTAAACCACACAGAAGTCATAAAGATAAAAAAAGAAAACAACCAATACCTCGTGGTAGCTAAAAACACACTGTCAAAATCAGAAATAATTGTGAGATCAAAAATAGTCGTGAATTCAACAGGTCCTTGGGCAGATAAATTCATCCTAAATGCAACAGAAAACAACAAAAAAAAGAAAAGATTAAGACCTACAAAAGGAATACATATCGTATTTCCCGGAAAAATTCTGAACTCAGTAATAAGCTTTCAGGCAATAGATGGAAGGTACCTTCTTTTTGTACCCCTTGAAGATAGAACTATTTTGGGGACAACAGATGACGACTTTTTCGGTGACCCTGACGAAATAGAAATTTTAAGAGATGAGGTTGAATACCTCATCCACTCAGCAGAAAAGTTTATACCCAGAATAAGGGAGTTCAGACCGTTTTCAACAAAAGTTGGTCTGAGACCAACTCCGTATGTGTACGGAGTAAACGAAGATAAAATAACGCGCGAGTTTGAGATAGAAGATGATGATGGATTCATTTCTGTTCTTGGAGGGAAACTCGCAAGCTATCGGCTCCTTGCAGAAATAGTATCAGACCTCGTATGCAAAAAACTCGGAGTAAGCAAAAAATCAAAAACTCATCTTATCCCTCTCCCTGGCTCAGAAAACTCAGAAGGAGAAAAAGACGAAGAGATAGAAAAATTCTCAGAGAAAATAAAAGATTATCTTTCAAGAAATTTCAGAATTCCCGAAGATGTCGCACACTTTATGGCAAAAAAATACGGATGGAGGTCAAAAGAAATCCTATCGTACTATGACTCAGGAGAACTCGTATGCGAGTGTTCAAAAGTTTATGAAGGAGAAATAAAATATACGATAGAAAAAGAAATGGCTTATACATTAGAAGATGTAGCAAGAAGAACATGGGCAGGAGATGGATTCTGCAACGGAATACTATGCGCAAAAAAAATAATAAAAATCCTTCTTGAAAAAGAAAGAAAACCAGAAGTAGAAAAATTTATATTGAGACGGGAAAAACTCCTTGAACCCGTGAAAAAATATAACCAAAAACTCTGGGAAGAATTTCAAAAATTCAAAAAAGAAATGCTCAAAGATTAAAAGAGAAACAAAAATACAAAATAAAAAATAAAACAAAATATAACTATCTTACTCTTATGGAGAAAAGGAAAGTCAAATGGAACGGATGGGGATATGAAGATGAAGAATACCCAAAAGATAAAGCCAAAAAAATAACAGAAATCTTATCTGGATTTCTTGGCTTGAACAAAGACGATTTTTCACCATCTATAACCCTTGACAAAATAAAAGTTGAACCACCAGAGATAAATATAGAAGAAATCCGGAAAAAACTCAAAAGCTCTGTGATAACTTCTGATAAATACGAAAGAGTTCTCCACTCAAGCGGTAAAAGCTACAAAAACCTCATAAGATTGAGAAAAGGAAAAGTCAAAAAATTTCCGGAAGCAGTCATATACATAAAAGATAAGAGAGAAATTGAAACCATACTTGAGTGGTGCGAAAAAAACGAAGTCGCATGCGTTCCATACGGTGGAGGAACAAGCGTCGTCGGAGGAGTTGATGTTGAAGATATAAAAAAACCAGTGATAACCTGCGACCTCACAGAACTCAACAGAGTCATTTCAGCAGATGAAAAATCACTTACCGCAACAGTTGAAGCAGGAGTGAGAGGACCAAATCTTGAGCAACAGCTCAGAAAATTCGGAATGGCTCTGCGACACTACCCTCAATCTTTCATGCTCTCTACCCTTGGAGGATGGATCGCCTCAAGGTCAGCAGGGCATTTCTCATCAAGATACGGCAAAATAGAAGAAATGATCCAAAGCATAGAGGTAATCACTCCGAAGGGAGTTATAAGGAGTTTTGATGTTCCTGCAACCGCGTGCGGACCAGATATACCGCGCCTTTTCGCAGGGTCAGAAGGAACGCTCGGAATAATAGTTTCCGCAACTATAAAATGCCACAGGATACCCACAAAAAAATTCTCAACATCGTTCATCTTTCCAGATTTTCAATCGGCATGCGAAGCAGCAAGAATAATAATTCAGAGTGAAATAAACCCACCACTTTTGAGAATTCTTGACGAAAGAGAGTTTATGATATCTTCTCTGGTTTCCGGTGGAAACTTCAACGGTGGTTCGCTCCTCCTTTTAGGTTTTGAAGCAGATAACGAAAATGAAAAAACAATAGAAGCAGAGTTTGAAAAATCAAAAGAAATATGCCAAAAATTAGGAGGAAAAGAGGAAGGAAAAAGAAAACTTGATGACTGGAAAAATGAGTACTTTGAGCAACCTTACCTCAGAGATGTTCTGATGGATTTCTGCATCGTTGTTGATACATTAGAAACCGCAACCAACTGGTCAAACCTTATGAACCTATATGAGAAAGTAAAAACCGCAATAGAAAATGCAATATTTTCACATACATTAGGCGGTGTCTCCTGTAGAGTAACTCACGTCTATACCTCCGGTGCATCACTATACTTTTCTTTCTTTGCAAAATCAAAAAAAGATGAAGAAGAGGAATTATGGTGGGAAATCAAAAAATCAGCTTCTGATGCTATCTCAAAAGGCAAAGGAACTATATCACATCATCACGGTGTAGGAAGAGACCACAAAAAATGGGCAGAAATAGAGCTCAAAGATTCGCTCATATTACTCAAAGGAATAAAGGAGTTTTTAGACCCTCGCAAAATATTGAATCCCGGAGCAATTTTTGATTGATAAAAGAAATTTAAACCAAAAATTTAAACCGAGTTGAGCAAGGCGAGCATACGTGACTTTATCATCTTCTCTTTCATCTCTTGAACCGCTTTTTCAAATCCCAAAAATATAGAGCGCGAAACTATTGAGTGACCTATTGAAAGCTCTTCTATTTCAAGTATCTGAGCTATATTTGAGACGTTGTGAATGTTCAGTTCATGACCAGCCATAACCTCTAGCCCCTTCTCAAAAGCATAGCGAGCAGATTCCCTTATTTTCCTCAACTCATCTTTATCAGAAGGGTTCCTTGAATATGCCGTGGTATTTACTTCAACAAAAGACAAACCGCATTCCAGAGCATAATCTACCATGCGATTTTCAGGGTCTATGAAAACCCCTACCCTAACTCCTTTCTCTTTAAGCGCAGAGCTAAATTTTATTACCAACTCTCTTATTTTCTTATCCGAAAGGTCCATACCCCCCTCGGTTGTGACCTCCTCAACTCTTTCTGGAACAAGAGTGACTTTATAAGGTACAACTTGTATGACAAATTCTAAAATGTCATCAAATAAACCCATCTCAACAGTAAGCGGGAGCTGAACAACTTCCTTTATCAACATAACATCTCTTTCCTTTATGTGCCGTCTATCTTTTCTGAGATGGACCGTTACTCCATCAGCTCCTCCAAGCTTTGCCAGAACGGCTGCGTGAACTGGGTCTGGTTCTTTTGATCTTCTCGCCTCACGCAAAGATGCAACATGGTCAACATTAACAGATAACCTTATGTCAAGAGTAAATCCTCTTTTGCTTTCAAATGATTTACTTCCAGTTTTTAGATTTAGTTCTTCCATAGCTCAAAAAATCTTTTTTGAATAATAATTGAATAATATTAGAAAATTTTCCCAAAAAACCAAAATTTTGTTGACTTCCAAAAAAGAAATGATTAAATTTAAGGTGAAAAAATTATTTAAAAAACAAAAAACGGGGAGGTGAAAAAAATAATGACGGGGTGGATAAAGTGGGGAAAAAATTACAAATGGTGTAAGTATATTCTTCCTTCTATCATATTATTATTTCTTGCTTCGTGCGGCACTCAGGAAAATACTCTCAAAGGCAAACTTCCAGATAATCTCCGCGCTGTTTCTACTTACGGAGAAAAAAGTTTTGACTCACAAAACTTAAAAGTTGATTTCACCGGATGGGAAGCAGACGCACCTCAAACAATATTCATAGTTGACCAGAACGACAGAAACTACCTTATGGCATATGTCCTTCCAGAAAAGCTCGTAAAAGAAGTGTGGGGAGAAAACGATAAAACCCTCGGACACTTTACCTCTGGAAGAACAATAAATGTTGATGAAAGAACAACAGCATTAGCTCTCGTAATTATGTCTCCGCCTTACTTCTGGGCTTTCACACCAAGAGCAATAGTTTATTCAGCACACTTTATAGTCACTCATGAAAAATTTGAAGAACTCTCGCAAAAAATTGCCTCTATTCCTCCCGGAGAACTAACTTCTGGAAAATATCCTGAAATCTTCGCTCTTGCGTCAGAAATTGCAAGAGATGTCAGAGAAAAAATAATGCCAGCCGAAAAAACATACGAAAGAATCTTCGCAAAAGATGAAACAGATTATGTCGAAATTCCCTGCAATATCAACGACCAAGGAATAGCTAAACTTGAAGATGCTCCCGGACTGCAGGTAAAGTTCAAAGCAAAAAATATGGTGTGGTATGGAGGGGGAATTTTCAACAGTTATGACCCCGGAAAAATAAATCAAATACAGAGCTATTTCGTTCTCAAAGCACAAGATGCTAAAATTGACCTCTCAATAGATAATATCTTAACTTTGAATATAATAAATCCAGTAGTTGAGACAACCGTAACCCTTCCCTCATACGGACAGCACGCAATAAGAGTTGAAAAAGGAATTGAGTTCAGCTTATCTATTTTTACTGACCCTATAAAGAGAGTAGGACTTGCAGCAAACTTCGGAAGATTGGTAAAGTACGCGGTAGAAATAGCTGTTCCCAATATAGCTGCTTGCATACCAGATGGGGATACCTGGGGATACGCAGTAGCATTAGCACAAGAAATTCTTGACTCAGGAACAATAAACAGCATCAGAGGTCTTCTATCAAGCTCGTGGGATGAAATTGTCAGAGTTCTTGTTTCACATTTTATTGACACAAACTCTTTCATATATAGAATTTTGAACAGAGTTGGTTTTGCAAGTTGCGCTTACTCTCCAAACTTCATCATAAATCAAATAGCAGCAATATTCAGAAACTTCCCTATTGTCAAGCTCTATGACGCTTTCACAAAATATATACCGTTTGGGATAGAACTTTTCACAAAACCTAAAACAGGAGTGTATTATGCAGCAGAAGGTGTTCCTCTTCCCTACGACATACCTATTGTAAAGGAGTTATATCCTCTTCCTGCATCTTCTCCCGGAACGCTGACTTTAAAATCAGTGGGACCCGAATGCACAAACTGCAGGGTGAGATTAGTATGTCCAGACAGAACAGTAATTAACCAAAATGTCTACATATCTTGCTCATCTCAGATTAACTTATATATTCCTCCGGATATATCTGGAACTTGTAGTTTTATCCTCTCAAAAGTTGAGACCTACACACAAGGAGGGTTTTTAGGTTTTGGGGGAACAACATATTCCAACGAGATAGTTTTAACTCAGTGGCAAATACAGGTAAATAGTTGTCCATCTTGTAGCACCGCAGGATTTCCGGGCAGTGTAACAGAATACTACAATAAACAAAAGGAACAGCAAGGAGGGGGATGTAGAGCTTCCTCTCCAATAAACACATACTCAGCCATTGCAATAGCTATAATATTTGCTCTTAGAGAACTGAGGAGAAGAAAAAAAGGAGAAAAATTAATAAAGGAACTCAACAAAAATTAAGGTTATCTGAACTGAAAGCAAAAACACAAAGAGAATAAAATCAAACACGAAAAAAATTATATTTATATCTATGAAATCGGTGGAGAAGCGGTTTTTTTATCATTTACAGAGATGGATTTTTTTCTTTTTCGCATTTATTTTCGGGCTCTTTCTAATTCAATGCGCAAAAGAGAAGAAAGAAGATTTCTCAACAGGGCTTGCTAACAGGGACCCAAAAATTTCAGAAGGTATAACATATATAGAAAAAGAGAAAACTCAGGAAGCTAAAAAATTTTTCAAGGAACTCGGCAAGGAAAATCCCAAACACTGCGGATACCTCATAGGATACCCTCTTGTATCAATACAGGAGTATCTTTCAAAAATAGCGGCAATAATAAATTTTGCAGTAAGCGTTTACGGAACAGGGGGAGGAGGGGTAGCTCCATCAGTACTCCCGAAACAGACGGAGATAAACCCAAAAGCTGGATGTGATGATGCTCTTGATAGAATGATCCGCGAATTCGCAAAATCGCTCCACAATGAGACCGAAGATGGTTTAGCACTTATAGAAAAAGCTATATCTCAAGGGTGTGAGATGGAACTTGAATATCCGCTCAGTGTATCTATTGGGAACTCGTTCAAAATTCGGCTCATTCTCTACGGAAAATTCGGTTCAGCAGAAATGTCACTCCTCAGATACATAGGATACCTGACATTAACTATCTCATCCGCCATTCTTTCGCACGATTACTCAGTAGATACTCTAACTATACTGCAAAACATATCAAAGATAGAAGCAAGGAATATAACGAGCTTGCTCCGAACTCTCGCATTTATTATGGTCGGATGCGATAGAACCCTCTCTTTCCACCCAGAAGATAAATCTTACCTTTCAAAAATAACATCTTATGTGGTCAAATCAATTGAAAGCGGATTTTCATTCTTGCAAGAGCTTGAACAAAGAAACGGAAAAGAAGGATATGTTCTTTACTTCAAAGATAAATCAGGTGAAGGAAAAATAGGTTATAACCCCGATACCGTCACCATAGCAACACCATTAGATGAGATAGCAATTCAGGTAAAAGGAGAGATTCAAGCGGGAACAATCAAATTGAATATGACAAAAATAACGATTGAAGTTCCCTACATAATATCGTTTGATTTTATAAACGAAGCAAAGCAGGTAGCAGATAAAATAAAGAAAATTTTAGATGAAGGGAAAGGAGGATGTCCAGAAAACTGCATATCAATAGCAGACGCGAATTTCTTCCTCAGGGCACTCAATACAGCTAAAATTGACGACTTCGTAAGAATTGATATAGTGAAATTTATAAAAGAACCCAAACCAATCCGTGAAATTCTTCCATACTGGTTTTTTAATTCAACACTCAAAAGATGGGAATTTATGCTTGAATCAGAGGTTCATCCAAATAGACAAGACACATCGTACTTTATCTTCAACTACGATTCACCTCACTTTAACTTCCCAGATGTAATAACATTTATGGGGAAAGAAATCAAAAATTTCTCTATTCCACAAGATTGTGTCTTTTTAGACCAAAGCTCTCCTGACTGGATACTTATTCCTTACCTGCTCTTACAGGACCCAACACTTGGCGGAAGCATCTATATGAGATTAAAAGGTACTTTCATTGAAAGGTGTAGCGGAAGAGAAGACCCGTTTATGACAGATGAATGGAAGCCAGCGGATGATTACATGATAAACAAAATGATAGCAATAATAACCAAAAAAACCGGCTCAATAATAATCCCTCTCATAGATATAATATCAAAATCTGTAAAATTAGAGTGAAAGAATTACAAGCAAAAGAGAAATAAACCTATAAAATAAGAATTCGGACCACCGGCTTATTACTCTATTTTAATATGGATTTTATATATGTAAAGGGAGCAAGGCAGAACAACCTCAAAAACATAGATGTTAAAATACCCAAGTTCAAATTCGTAGTTGTGACGGGAGTTTCTGGCTCTGGGAAATCATCGCTCGTGTTTGATATACTATTCGCAGAAGGACAGAGAAGGTATATAGAGTGTCTGTCTTCTTATGCAAGGCAGTTCATAGAACAGATGCCCAAACCAGATGTTGATGTAGTTGAAGGGCTCTCTCCATCAATAGCGATAGACCAAAAAGGAGCGAGATGGAACCCACGCTCAACGGTATCAACATCAACAGAAATTTACGACTACCTGCGTTTGCTCTTTGCCAGAGTCGGAGAACCTTACTGTCCCGATTGCAAAATACCCATATCTGCCCTAACACCACAGAAAATAGCCGACTTTATATTCTCTCTTGAAGAAGGAACAAAGGTATTTATCTATTCTCCCTATGTGAGAGGTAAAAAGGGAGAATACAGAAAAGATTTAGAAATCTGGCGAACAAGAGGATTTTCAAGAGTAAGAATTGACGGACAAATCTACGACCTTTTGGAATCAATACCACAACTCGAAAAAAACAAAAAACACACAATAGAAATCCTGATAGATAGGTTGATATTGAAGAAAGATGAAGATACAAGGAGGAGAATAACATCTTCATGCGAGCAGGCAAAAGATATTTCAAAGGGACTTATACTCGTTGAGTGGGAAAAAGATAATTCAAAAGATTCGCGTCTTTTTTCAACAGAGTTCTCGTGTCCAAACTGCTCTTTTTCTTACGGAGAAATATCACCAAGATTGTTCTCATTCAACTCACCATACGGAGCGTGTCCCGAATGCCACGGAATAGGAAAAGTTCTAAAAATAGATGAAAAACTGCTTATAGACGAATCAAAATCAATAGAAGAAGGAGCTATAAAGTCGTTCAGGAAATCAATCCCAGATTATATTGAAAACTGGCTTGAAGTAATATCAAAAAAATTCAACAAAAATGTTCTCAAAACAAAATGGTCAAACCTTGATGAGAAAATTAAAAGAGCAATACTTTACGGAGAAGGAATTGAAGAATTTGAAGGAGTGATAAATTTCCTTTGGGAAAGGTATGAAGAAGGATACTGGTGGGATATTGAAAGATATATATCATCTTTTGTATGTCAGACATGTGGTGGTTCGAGATTGAAAAGAGAAGCTCTTTCTGTTCTGATAAATGGTAAAAGTATAAACGACATTGTGAATATGACAGTTGAAGAGGCGCTTGAATTTTTCAAAAACATAAAATTTCCAGAAGGAAAGAGAGAAATAGCTGAAAGAATTCTTTCGGAAATAATATCACGGCTTGAATTCATAAAAGATGTGGGATTAGGATACCTTGAACTATCAAGGGAGTCATCCACGCTTTCAAGTGGAGAGGCACAGAGATTAAAGCTCGCAGCTCAGCTCGGCTCAAGATTAACAGGAGTGCTTTATGTCCTTGATGAACCAACATGCGGATTGCATCCGCGAGATATTGATAAACTTATAAAAACACTTGAAAAACTCAGGGATATGGGAAACACAGTCGTAGTCGTTGAACACGATAGAGAAACAATGAGCAGAGCTGATTTGATTATAGACCTCGGGAAAGGCGGAGGAATATATGGCGGGGAAATTGTCTTTTACGGAACTCCCGAAGAAGCAAAAAACAACGGAGACCTTCACCCTAACTCTCTGACCTGCCAATACCTCTCCGGAAAAAGAGATATTCAAAGAACAACAAAAAGAAAATCCCCAGACGGAAGATGGATTGTATTGAAGGGAGCAAGAGGGAGAAATCTCAAAAATATTGACATCAAAATTCCGGTTGGACTTTTTGTATGTATCACCGGTGTATCTGGCTCTGGCAAATCGTCTCTTATAGTTGATACGCTCTACCCTGCGCTGAAAAACGCTCTTGAAGGAGATTCATCAGAAAAACCACTTGAATATGACTCAATAGATGGACTGCAATACATTGATAAAGTGATACTTGTAGATCAATCTCCGATAGGTAGAACACCGAGGTCAAACCCTGCGACATACACAGGTGTTTTCACTCCGATAAGAGAGCTATTTGCTTCACTACCTGAATCACGAGCAAGGGGATACACAATATCTCGTTTTTCATTCAATGTTCCCGGGGGGAGATGCGAAGAATGTAGGGGAGAAGGTTTTATAAAAGTTGAGATGCATCTTCTTCCTGATATGTTCATAACATGTAAAGCGTGCGGGGGAAAAAGGTTCAACAGAGACACTCTTGAAGTGAGGTTCAGAGGTAAAAACATAGCAGACGTACTTGATATGACTGTTGATGAGGCGTTAGAATTTTTTGAGAATCAGCATTTCATAAGAGAAAAGTTGCAGGTTCTCAAAGATGTGGGGTTAGGATACATAAAACTTGGTCAGCCAGCGACGACACTTTCTGGTGGAGAAGCTCAAAGAGTGAGGTTAGCAAAAGAGCTTTCGAAAAAACCAACAGGAAAAACCTTGTATATTTTAGATGAGCCAACGACGGGACTGCATCTTGAAGATATAAGGTATCTTGCAAATGTTCTTTTGAGGTTGGTTGAAATGGGGAACACCGTCGTTGTAATAGAACATAATCTTGACCTAATAAAGATAGCTGATTGGATAATTGACCTTGGACCGGAAGGAGGAGAAAAAGGGGGATACATAATAGCGGAAGGACCTCCTGAGGAGATTATAAAGAACGAGTTATCTTACACAGGGAAGTTTTTGAAAAGAACTCTATAAGTTATTTTTTCGCTGACTTTCATTTTGCTTGACTTTTTTGAAAAAATGGTTAAAGATACTTGCTGAAACTTTGAAGCAATTTTTTGAAAAGATTGAGCGGACGTCCTTGATTTTATTGAGAGGTCTTTGCAGTTGAAATATGCCAAAGATGGATTTAAAATAGATTTTATGCGGGTTGAAAACAAAAAACCCGCTCAAAGGAGGTGCAAGGTATGGCTAAAACCATCCCAACAACTTGTCCTTATTGTAAAAGCCGGCTGGCAGAAACATTAAGAATGGTTCAATACGGAACAGCTACTTGCAGGGTTTATATTGTTGATTGTGAAAATCTGGGAACTGGTGAGAAAAAGCCATCACTCGGTTGGGCTATTGAGGATTTTAGTCCGAACGAGATAGAGTTCAGATGTGATAACTGCTGGGAGGTTATAGAAATTGATGAACCAACGGCTATAAAAATACTTTTAAGGGAAGTGCAATAAAACATAAGAAGGAGAACTTCGTGAAAGAATGTTTGAACTTATTGTTATTTGCAAAAGAGGTTGCGATATGCTAAAAAGGAATCTAACCAAAGGTTGAATTAGGGGTCTTCAAAATATTTAAGTTGTAATATGTCAACGAAGGATTTAAACCATTTAGATTTAACCTTTATAGTAAATGAACCGGGCAAGACGCTTAAGGATAGATTTAAGCAACTCATAAAGGACTGTAAGTTCTTCGATTGCCTCGTCGCTTATTTTTATGTAAGTGGATTTTATGAAATATATGAGGCGTTAGAAAGTGCTGAAAGAATAAGAATTCTCATCGGCATCGGAACATCAAAACAGACATTTGATTTAATAAAAAAAGCTCAAAATGAAAACCTATCTCATCATGAAGTAAAACAAGAAGTAAAAAATCTAATAGAAAATGAACTTGCTGATTCAGAAGATAATAAATCCGTTGAAGATGGAATAAATAAATTTATTGAATGGATAAAAAACGGCAAATTACAAATTAGGGCTTATTCTAAAAAAAATTTACACGCAAAGTTATATATCATAACATTCAAAGAAGGCGATAGAGATAAGGGAAGGGTTATTACGGGCTCAAGCAATTTTACTCAGTCAGGTTTAGAAAATAATCTTGAATTTAATGTTGAGTTAAAGAATCGTAGCGATTACGAATTCGCAAAGCAAAAATTTGAAGAACTATGGGAAGATTCTGTTGATGTTAGTGAAGAATATGTTCAGACAATAACTGAAAAAACTTGGCTCAATCAAAATATAACTCCATATGAACTTTACCTCAAATTTTTATATGAGTATTTTAAAGATGAATTATCAAGGAAAGACGAGGTTTTCACAAAGTATCTTCCTGAGAACTTCAGAAAACTAAAATATCAAGAACAGGCGGTATTGAATGCAAAAAAGATACTTGAACAGTATGGCGGAGTTTTTTTATCAGATGTTGTTGGACTTGGTAAAACCTATATCGCAGCTATGCTCGCGGGACAACTTGATGGCAGAACAATGGTTATAGCACCTCCAGCGCTTCTTAATAGAAATAACCCGGGCTCATGGCCCAATGTATTTTCCGATTTTCATATTCCGGCTGAATTTATATCTGTTGGTAAACTTGATTCCGCAAAGAGAGAAGTTGAACGCAGAGAATATAAAAATATTATCATAGATGAAGCACACCGCTTTAGGAATGAGAGCACAATCAGTTACGAAGATATCGCTGAGATATGTCGTGGTAAAAGGGTGATTTTGGTTTCTGCCACGCCCTATAATAATTCACCAAAAGATATACTTGCTCAGATCAAACTCTTCCAGAATGCCAGAAAAAGCACCATCCCAGGAGTTCCAGATCTTGAAAAATTTTTTGGAGAACTTGAGAAGGAATTGAAAAAAGTTGACCGTCAGAAAGACTATAACAAGTTTCTTGAAATAACAAAAAGAAATGCGAAAGAAATCCGGGATAAAGTTTTGAAGTATTTAATGGTCAGAAGAACAAGAAGCGAGATAGAAAAATATTTTGCAGAGGATTTAAAACGCAATAATATAAAATTTCCGGAAATTGAAGATCCAAAGCCATTTTATTATGAGCTCAACGATGAGGAAGATAAAATCTTTATGGAAACAGTTGAGCTTATAACCCAGAAATTAAAATATGCTCGTTATATGCCGTTGCTATACCTAAAAGCGTCTATCGGACCACTTGAAGCTCAGGCACAGCGGAATATGGGTGGGTTTATGAAGGTTCTACTTGTAAAGCGTCTTGAAAGCAGTTTCTATGCTTTCAGAAAAAGCATTGATAGGTTTATCAAGTCCTACGAAATGTTCATCAAGGAATATCAAAGAGGAAATGTATATATAAGTAAAGATTACATAAACAAAATTTTTGAGCTTTTGGAAAAGGGAGATGATGAGGCAGTCCAGAGACTTATTGATGAGGGAAAGGCGGAAAAATATTCAAGTTCAGATTTTAAGCCTGATTTTGAGAAAGACCTAAAAAATGACTTTGAAATCCTAAACCAAATAAAATCAATGTGGGGGAAAATTAAAAGAGACCCAAAGATTGAAAAGCTTATTTATGAGTTAAAAAATAACCGTATTATCAAAGATAAAAAAGTTATTATTTTTACTGAATCAAAAGAGACAGCAGAGTATTTAACTCAAAAGATAAACGAGGAGTTTGGAGAAATAGCTTTACTTTTTCACGGAAGTTCTTCTGAAAGCGTTCGTGATAAAGTCATTGAAAACTTTGATGCAAGAGCGAAAAATCAAAAAGATGATTATAGAATTCTTGTATCAACAGAGGTTCTTTCAGAAGGTGTTAATCTTCATAGGTCAAATATTGTTATCAATTATGACATTCCGTGGAATCCAACAAGGTTGATGCAAAGGGTTGGAAGAGTAAATCGTATAGATACAAAATTTGATAAAATATACACATTTAACTTTTTCCCGACGAAACGGGCGGATTCTGAAATTGAACTCACAAAAATTGCGCGCTCAAAGATAGAAGCATTTTTGACTCTACTTGGAGGCGACTCGGCAATTTTAACAGAAGGTGAGCCAGTTGCCTCACATGAACTCTTTGATAAACTCCTTTCGAAGAAAACAATTATACAAGAAGATGAAGAAGAAGAAAGCGAACTCAAGTATTTAAGAATTATTGAAGATATTCGTGATAAAAATCCAGAACTTTTTGAAAAAATAAAGCGTCTTCCGAAAAAGGCACGCTCTTCAAAAAGATTTTCTGAAAATTTAAAGGATTTTGCCTCTCCTAATTCTTTGCTTACATTTTTTAGAAAAGGCAAACTTATGAAATTCTTTTTATCAGATAAAAGTAGAACAGTTGAACTTGATTTTCTTACAGCAGTAAAGATTCTTGAGACCTCACCGAATGAGAAAAGAGCACAACTCCCTCTTGAAAATTACTATGAACTCCTTGGTAAGAATAAGAATGCCTTTTTCTATGCCACTACTCATGAAGTAATAGAAACACGAAAGCGAAGCGGTAGAAGTATCTATGAAGAACTTTTTAAAATTTTGAAAGCAACACAAAATAGTAAGACAAAATTAACAGAAGAGCAGAAAGAGTATCTCAGAATTCTGATAAATCGTCTTGAAGAAGGTTCTATACCTAAAAAAACAGTCCAGAAAACACTTAAGGAACTGAAAGCACTCAAAGAAGACATACAAGACCCTTCAAAAGTAATAAGCATTTGCCAGAGAGAAATATCATCAACCTTTCTCAAAAGCCATTATGCTCAAACTTCTGTATCAACGGAAGATAAAGGAGAGGTTATACTATCTTTATATTTAGATGGTTAGGAGCATGAGAAACATTGAAGAGATAAAAGAAAAATTAAAGGAATTGAAGCCAATCTTCAAGGAAAAATACAAAGTTAGCGAGATAGGAATCTTTGGCTCTTATGTAAGAGGAATGCAGAAAAAAAGGAGCGATTTAGATATCCTCATAGAGTTTGAAGAGGTTACTGACCTTTGGACCTATATTGAGCTACAGGATTTTTTATCAAAAAAATTAAAAGTTAAAGTTGATCTTGTAATGAAATCTGTCCTTAAGCCATATATAGGGAAAGTTATCTTGCAAAAGGTGGTTTATATATGAGAGAAATAAGAGATTATCTGATGGATATAAAAACTGAATGTGAATACTTATTGAGCAAAAGTGAAAATTTAAAATATGAAGATTTTATAATGAATGAGGAATTGAAAAGAGCTTTTGTAAGAAGTCTTGAAATAATTGGAGAGGCTGCTAAACACATCCCTAAAGAGATAAGAAGAAGATATCATCAGATTAGATGGAAAAGTGTTGTAGGAATGCGAAATATTCTTATTCATGAATATTTTGGAGTTGATTACAGGGTCTTGTGGAAATTGATTAAAGAGCGAATACCTGATTTTATGAAATCATCAAAAAGATGATTGAGGAGATAAATAACAAATGAATAGAGAACAGGCAAAAAAGCTTATAATTGAGACCTTTGAGAATCCCTTTGATAAAGGAAAGTTTATTAATTTTATTAATAATCTACTTAAAACTTATGATAGAAGCAAAGCTCTTGAACCAAGAAGTGGAATTCAAGGAGTAACCGAAAAATATCTAAGGTTTATTAGTTCTTGGGAAAGGATCGGTCGGTATGAAGACAAAGATGGTAAAAAGATAGATATTTTAGTGGTGAAATTAGAAAAAGAAACCTCTTTATATCGCGCCCGTTCAGCTCAGAGGAATTTCGTTGCTGAATATTTAAGGGGAAAGCTTGGAACAGGAACTACAAAAGATGCTGCACTTGTCGCCTTCATCTCACCAGCTTCTGAAGATTGGAGATTCTCCCTTGTCAAACTAGATTATCGTTTTGAAGAAACACCTTCTGGCAAAGTCAAAGTCAAAGAAGAATTCACACCTGCTAAAAGATGGTCGTTTCTGGTTGGTAAAAATGAAAAGAGTCATACCGCCCAGAGTAGATTTTTGCCTATTCTTGAAAATGACGACTGGAAACCTACCCTTAAAGATTTAGAAAAAGCATTTGATGTTGAAATCGTTACAAAAGAGTTCTTTGAAAAATACAGAGACCTCTTCATAAGGACAAAACTTGAACTTGATAAGATCGTTCAAAGCAACCAAGAAGTCAAGCAGGAGTTTGAAAGTAAAAACATCAACACAGTTGATTTTGCTAAAAAACTTCTCGGTCAAATTGTGTTTTTGTATTTCCTGCAAAAGAAAGGTTGGTTCGGTGTTGAGAGAGATAAACCTTGGGGAACAGGCCCAAAAGATTTCATCAGAAAATTGTTTAATAAAGAATACGGTGAATATGAAAACTTTTATAATGATATTCTTGAACCACTATTTTATGAAGCACTTAGAACAGACAGATCCGCTGATGACCACTACTACAGCAGGTTTAATTGTAAAATTCCGTTTTTAAATGGTGGACTTTTTGACCCTATAAACAATTTTGATTGGGTAAATATTGATATTCTTTTGCCAAATGAACTTTTCTCAAATAAAAACAGAACTAAGGAAGGTGATATTGGAGATGGCATTCTTGATGTGTTTGATAGATACAACTTTACAGTAAATGAAGAAGAGCCCCTTGAAAAAGAAGTCGCCCTTGACCCAGAATTACTTGGAAAAATCTATGAAAAGCTAAATGCTATAAGACCAGATAACTTTGACGAATATGTAAAAATTTTGAAGTCGGGCAGAAAGGGAGAAGAAATAAAGTTCAATAAAGAATATGGTGTTTATTACACACCAAGAGAAATAGTCCATTATATGTGTCAAGAAAGTTTGATAAACTATCTTGAAACAGAACTTGCGGGGAAGGTCAGAAGAGAAGACATTGAAGAATTTGTAAGATATGCTGATTTATTTTTAGAACACGAAAAAATAGCTCTTGAAAAGAGAGAAAAAATTGAAAGAGGAGAGCAGAAAGACACTAAATATAAACATAAAATACCCGAAAGTATCCTTCAAAACGCAGAGCTTATAGACAAACTTCTTGCTGATATAAAAGTTTGCGACCCTGCAGTTGGTTCAGGGGCTTTTCTTGTTGGCATAATGCATGAAATTGTAAAGCTAAGGCAATTGCTTTCGGTTTATCTGGGTAGAGAAATTAACACCTATGACCTAAAACACCACTGTATTGAAAATTCCCTTTATGGAGTTGATATAGACCCTGGAGCTGTTGAGGTATGTAGGCTGAGGTTTTGGCTTTCTTTAGTGGTGGATGAGGAAGATTTTTATAACATAAAACCACTTCCTAACCTTGATTATAAAGTCGTTCAAGGTAATTCGCTTTTGGGACTACCTGAAGAAATTTTGCCGAACGATGGAATAAGTAGAGAAATTGAAGCAATGAAAAAAGTACTTTTTTCAATAACTTCTCCCTCAGAAAAAATGAAGGTCAGAGAAAAAATTAATATATTGTTTGCTAAACAGATAAATTTTGTTAGACAATTTGATCCATCTATAGGAGACATAAAATTTGATTTCAGAATACATTTTTCAGAAGTATTTCATGAAAAAAATGGCTTTGATATTGTGATAGCTAATCCGCCGTATGTAAGGCAAGAAAGAATTAAACACCTAAAACCTAAGCTTAAAAAGGCATACAAAGATTTCTTTGTTTCCACGGCTGATCTTTATACATACTTTTATAAAAAATCTTACGATATTCTGCGAAACAATGGAGTGCTTTGCTTTATTTCAAGCAATAAATGGATGAGAGCAAAGTATGGAGAGAAATTGAGAAGGTTTTTAAAGGAGAAAACAAAAATTATTGAAATTGTAGATTTTTCTGGCTACCCTGTTTTTGAGCAAACTGTGGACACTAATATAATCATCCTTTTGAAATCCAGACCAGAAAAAGGACATTTGGTAAGCTTTGTTAATGTAGGAAGTGATGTTGATGATGAGATAGATTACATCAGAAACAATAAGAGAACCATATTACAAGAAAAACTCTCTGACAGTGCCTGGACGCTTGCAGAAGACAGGGTTTTGGCAATAAAAGAAAAGATAGAAAAAATAGGAACACCTTTAAAGGAATGGGATGTGAAAATTTATCGTGGAGTTTTAACAGGTTTTAATGAAGCGTTTATTATTGATAGTAAAAAGAGAGAAGAGATTTTAAATAATTGTAAAACAGAGGAAGAAAGAAAGAGAACAGAAGAAATAATCAAGCCAGTTTTAAGAGGTAGAGATATAGAAAAGTGGAGGTATAAGTGGGCGGGGTTGTGGGTAATAAAAATTGAAGCTGGATGGACAAATAAAAATCGTGGGAAAGAAAAACCAGAAGAGTTTTTCAAAAATACATATCCTGCAATTTATGACCATTTAATATCATTTAAAAATTATAAAGGAAAAGGTAAAGGACTAATCAATCGTGATGACCAAGGCGATTATTGGTGGGAATTAAGGCACTGTGATTATTATCCTGAATTTGAAAAGGAAAAAATTGTGTGGCAGGAAATAGTTGAAGAACCAAGTTTTGCCTATGATAATACAGGAATTTACTGCGAAGCTACAGCATTTATAATGACAGGAAAAAATCTAAAATACTTGCTTGGACTGTTAAACTCAAAACCTGTTTCATTTTTCTTTAAAAAATTTTACGCTGGTGGCGGTTTAGGAGAGGAAGGTTACAGATATAAAAAAGCATTCTTAGAACGCCTCCCCATCCCCAAAATTCCCGAATCAGAGCAAAAACCAATCATTGACCTTGTGGATAAAATCCTCTCCTTAGCTCAATCTCCCGATTACAAAACAGATCCACAAAAGCAAGCCAGAGTAAAAGAACTTGAAAAACAACTTGACCAGCTTGTTTATAAACTTTATAATTTAACCGAAGAAGAAATTAATATTATAGAAGAAATAAGATGAATAACATTCTTGATGACATTGTCTTTGACGCCCTTGGTTTAACCGAAGAAGAACGAAAATAGGTCTATTGGGCAGTTGCTGAACTTGTAAAAACAAGATTAGAAAAAGCAAGGAGTGTTTGAAGATGAAGGGAAAAGAGGATATGAAGGAAATTATCAAAAAGAAAGTAAAAGAAATTTTTGAAAGCAAAGGAATTGACGTCCTGAAAATCATTCTATTTGGTTCAAGAGCAAGAGGTGATTATAAAGAAAATAGCGATTGGGACATTTTAATTATTGTTAGGAGTGATTTGAACACACAGGAAA
>JAUQOU010000025.1 GCA_030550715.1 bacterium
GCATTTTCAATTGATGGAAAACAGGTAATTACAGAATTCAGTATTGATGATAGAGCTAAAAAAGAGGAAATTAAAGATATTAACAAGCAAATTCAGCAAACTAACAGAGAAGATAAGCTTTTGACAAAGGAAATTTCAAGTAAAAGCCAAGAGATTTCGCAGACCCACAGCAATAAATCAGAGTTGTTAAACCCTGCGGAATCGAGCGGAGAAAAAAGAGTGGAAAAGGATTTTTTTAGCACGACACAAAAATCACACACCCCTTTACAGCAAGATAATAGCTCAAACAATTCTGAAAAAGTTGTCAAAGGAGAATTTCAGTCAAAAGAAGATAAGCTTTTGACAAAGGAAATTTCAAGCAAAAACCAAGAGATTTCGCAGACCCACAGCAATAAATCAGAGTTATTAAACCCTGCGGAATCAAGCGGAGAAAAAGGAGCGGAAAAGGATTTTTTTAGCACGACACAAAAACCACACACCCCTTTACAGCAAGATAATAACTCAAACAACATACAAGATAACAAATCAAACAATATAAACGGGATAGATTATAACTCTCGCAGTGATTCAAAAATTCCAGAGTTAAAGCAGGTCATACTTGACTCTATCAAATTTGTTCTCAATACTCATCAGAAAAGAGCTGTTATGGAAGCTGATGTGTTAGGGAGCAAAGTCGTAATAGATGTTGCAGTAGATAACTCAAATAAACTCAGTTTGTCAATAACTACCCCTGATACATCTTTAAAAGCAGATATATCTAAACATCAGGATGACTTGCGAAGGTTTCTTGAAGGAAATAATTTCGTTCTGCAAAGATTTGATGTTAATTCTGGTTTTGATCAGAATTTGAATAGAGAAAATATATCCCATTTTAAGGGATTCAATTTGGGTCAAAATTTAAACCACTCTTTTACTGATGAGGAAAAATTTTCTCGTGGAACAGTTTTTGCAAATATAAAAGGAAGATTTTTGGCGATAGTGTGAAAACAGATAGGAAAGGAGGAGAATAGAAAATGGCAAACGATATTTCAGGAATTTTGAACGACCTTTCAAGTGGTGGGCAGAAACAGCTTGCAAATCCATCAACAAAAATAAGCAGAGATGATTTTTTGAAACTTCTTTTCACACAGCTGAAATACCAGGATTTTGAATCATCTGTTGATTATAAAGACCTTATGACTCAGCTTTCAATTTTAGCCCAGGTTGAGCAGTCGATGAATCTGAAAGATACGATAGATGAGCTTTCAAAGTCCATAGCTCGAGCAAATTTCTTTTCGGCATCAAACATAATAGGAAAAAAAGCTTATATTGAAGGCGAAGCTCTTTTTGTCTCTCAGGGAAAGGTTTTGAATTACCCGGCTTTTTCACTTGATATACCTGCAAGAGATGTTGAGATAAAAATATTAGGTCCTGGTGGAATAGTTGTGAGAAGGATTCACCTTTCTGATGTTGATGCTGGAAAACACTATGTAGTTTGGGATGGGAAAAACGATAGCGGAAATGCTGTCCAAGATGGAAACTACTCATTTGAAATTGTCGCCCGTGATTCTGCCGGAAATGAGTTCAAACCATCTCGTCTTACATTCGGGAAAATTGATTCTGTATCTTTGGAGGGAAACAAGGTTTTTGTTGGAATAGGGAATTTGAACTTTGAATTTGAAAAGGTTGTTGCAATAAAAGATGAATAGTTTTTGACGATTTTTTGAATATTAGCAGAAAGGAGGTGAATTAGTTATGCCGATGCCTTCTTTGTTTGTTGGTAGAACGGGTGTCCAGTCAAACATGAGGGCACTCCAGGTTGTATCAGATAATATCGCAAATGTAAACACAATTGGCTTTAAGGGTTCAAGAGCGGAATTCATAGATATACTACCGACCGGATTTATAGGTGAGCAGTTCGGAAGAGGAACTATAATAGGTGAAGTCAGAGTCCTCCACACTCAGGGAACTTTGGAGTTCACCGGCGTTGATACAGATATGGCAATTGATGGTGAGGGATTTTTCGTGGTCAAAGATGTCCCCCGTTTTGGAATCTTTTATACAAGAAACGGACAGTTTGAAGTAGATAAAGATGGATTTTTGGTCAATAAACTCGTTGATGGAAGAGAAGGACTGCGAGTCCAGGGCTGGCAGGTTGTCACAGATGAGAGAACAGGTCAAATAAGAAGAGTCGGTCCGATGACAGATATAAAAATACCTCAGGTGGACTCTCCTCCGAAAGCTACCGGCAGAGTTGACTTTGGTTTGAACCTTGATTCAAGACAGCAGATTATCCCTTCTCCGCCATTCCCTCTTTTCAACCCAGATGACCCAACAACCTATCAGTTTAACACTTCTGTGACAGTTTATGATTCTCTGGGAACTCCAAGAGTGATAAACTTGTTTTTCAGAAAAATTCAGGAGGCGAACCCTGCCGATCCTAATTCAAGGAATGTCTGGCAGGTTCTTGCAAAGGTTGAGGGAGGGACGATTAACTTCCCTCCACCAGATATTTTTGGTAACCCTGTTATAGGAACTCTTGAATTCACGACAGACGGAAAACTTTCAGCTGAGAAGATAAACGGAGTTCTTGAAAAAGCGCTTCGCCTTGAGGTCACATGGCAAGACGGTCAATCCACATCTCCGCAGACGATAGAGTTGAACTTCGGAACGAGTTTAGATGAAGTGAATTTCGGTTTGACCGTTCCTGAATCAGGAGTTGAGGTTGGGCTTGATGGGACTACTCACTTTGTCTCTCCCTTCTCAACAAACTTTGTAAGGCAAGATGGAAAGACCGTGGGTTCTCTTCTCAAATTCACAGTTGAGGAAGATGGAACAATTATAGGTTTTTACTCTAATGGTGTTTCAAGACCTCTTGCTCAGCTCGCAATAGCTAAATTCACAGATAAAGATGGACTTTTGAGGGTTGGAAGGACTCTTTTTGCTGAGACGCCTCGTTCTGGTCAGCCTGCAATAGACAAAGCTACTGTCGGAGGAAGAGGAAAGGTTGTTGCAAAGTCGCTTGAACACTCTAATGTTGATCTCGCAAATGAGTTTATAAATATGATTGTGTTTCAGAGAGCTTTTCAGGCATCTTCGCGTGTTATAGCAGTTTCAGACGCTATGCTCGTTGAACTTGCGGGTCTTGTAAGAGGATAATAAATTTGTGAAATCCTGGCTAATTTTTTACAGTTTCAAAGTTACATTACCTTCTATGCTCCCGAAAATTCTTTTTGTTGCAAACCAACTCAGGTCCACAATTTCTGGTCTTTTTTCTTCGCCGGGTTTTTTCAGTATTATGATTCCAAAGATATATTCCATTGATTCATACGGTAATAGTGGCTGGAGTTCAACTTCTGTTTCCAAAGATGGATTATACAAAATCTCTAATCCTGATTCGTCAATTATCCTTCTTTTTAGGTCAGACGGGGACTTAACACTTCCCGGAGTAAATTTTTCTCCGTAGTAATTCCCGTAATCAAAAGTGATGGTTAGTATCCCTCCGGGTTTCAATACCCTTGCTAATTCTTTCACTGCTTTTCCTACTGTTTCGGGTTCTAAATGCTCAATTACAGATATTGAAAAAACCCTATCAAAAAAATTATCTGGGAATTCAAGTTGTCTTATATCCTGTTTGAGGTGAAATATATTTTTCAGTCCGAGTTTTTCCGAGGTGAAAATAGCAGATTTGATTTTGTTTTCGTCTATATCAACGGTGTAAGTTTCGCATCCCAAAAGAGCGAGGAGATATGAAAAAATTGTTCCTGTTCCTCCTGCATCAAGAATTCTCATCCAGCTTTCGGTCTGTGAGAATATTATTGCATTTGAGTATTCCCAGTGTCTGAGCCAGCTATCTGCCATATGTGAGGAGTAGGGTAGTTTCAGGTGTTCAAGAAGTGATTTTGTCAGTGTAAGATACATTGATATAGCCCTTATTGATATTTTTGTTAAATCTTTTGGTTCAGCGAGTTTATTTATTTTCGGAATCAAACTCTTTTTATCAAAATCTTTATTCAAGTGCTCTTTACACCTTGAAATTATTTTTCTTATTAGCTCCTTTTTGCTTTCTGGAATATCTTTTTGTAATGTTTCCTCTCCTAAACCTATGCAATCTTTTAGTTTCCCTCTGACGTAAAGTTCAGCTATTGAACAAGTATCTTTATCTTCAAGAAGAGCTCTGATCTCTTGCAATGTCAGAACTATAATTTCATCTTCTGAATTCTTTGATTCATTTTCCATCAGTAAATAAATTTTAAAAAGATTTTTTTCATCTTGCTTATTGAGAGCTTATTAATTTTTCTATCTCTTCTTTTTTTATCGGTCCTATGAACTTTTTTATGATTTTTCCATCTTTTACGATAAAAGTTTCTGGAACTCCGGTTATTCCGTAATCAAGAGCGACTTCCCCACTATCAAAATATACAAAGTGATAAGGATTAAGCTCTTCAAGGTAATTTTTTATGTTTTTCTCTGTATCTTGAAAGACAACACCTATGATCTTTGCTTTTTCTCTGAGTTCAAGGAGTTTTTTTCTCTCTTCTCTGCATTCTGTACACCATGAAGCAAAAAAGTTTATAATTACGACTTTGCCTTTTTCCATTTCAAGCAATTCAGAAAGTTTTATCTTTTCTCCGTTTACCTGCAGAAAAAATTCCGGTGGCGTTTTTCCGAGAAGGGTTGTTCTTTCAAATAATCTTTTGGTTTTGAAAACTCCCGGTATGAAAAGTCCGAAAAATATCGCTCCCCCCAGAAAAGAAAAAATAATTACTGCCACTTTGCTTTTTTTATTCATAATTTGATATAGGTTTTGCTTTTATAGAGCTCGTGATTCTTTAAGTGAAAGATGTCTTTTTATTCTGGATGCTTTTTCTATTCTGTTTATTGCAGAGAGAAAAGCTTTCGCCGATGCTACAACTATATCTGTGCTTATCCCCGTTCCGCTTGCAGATATATCTCCTACTTTCAGCACAACAGAAACCTCTCCCTGCGCGTCAGTTCCTCCTGAGATTGACTTCACCGAATAATCTATAAGTTCCGGGTGTATGTCAAGACAGTTTTGAATTGCTTTATATACCGCATCCACTGGACCATCTCCTGTTGCAGAAGCTTTCAGGGTTTTTCCGCTATCTTTTATAATCACAGTTGCTGATGGTATTATATCTGTTCCTGCTGCGAAATTTACCGATACGAGCTCGTATCTATCTTCTTTTTTGGTTTTGAGTATTTCTTCAAAAATAATTGCTTCTATATCTTCGTCATATACTCTTTTTTTCTTGTCTGCGAGTTCTTTGACTTTCTGATATACTGCTTTCAGTTCTTCTTGTGATAGTTCGTATCCGAGTTCTGCCAGTTTTTTTGCGAGGGCGTGTCTTCCCGAGTGCTTACCTATAATTATTTGTGAGCTTGGAAATCCCACATCTTCTGGTCTCATTATCTCATAAGTGAGCGGATTTTTGAGAACTCCGTCTTGATGAATTCCTGCTTCATGAGCAAATGCATTCTGACCGACAATAGCTTTATTTGGTGGGACTTGAACTCCGGTTATCTTTGAGAGCAATCGTGATGTAGGATAAATTTCCTTTGTGTTTATATCTGTATAGACGATTTTGAAGAAATCTTTCCTTGTTTTTATTGCCATGACGACTTCTTCAAGAGAAGTGTTTCCTGCTCTTTCTCCTATGCCGTTGAGAGCAACTTCGCACTGTCTTGCTCCCGCAAGTATTCCTGCAAGCGTGTTCGCTGTTGCAAGCCCAAGGTCGTTATGGCAGTGGACAGAAATTATCGGTCTGCCAACTTCTGAAATCTCTTCTTTTACTCTTTTTACAAGTTCATAGAACTCAAAGGGTAATGTATAGCCAACGGTGTCGGGTATATTTATAACATCTGCTCCTTCTTTCACCACCTCTTTGAACACTTTTATGAGGAATTCGGGGTCAGACCTTGTCGCGTCTTCTGCGGAGAACTCAACTTCATCTGCATATTTTTTTGCTAATCTTACCGCTCTTATTGCTTTTTCAAGGACTTGCTCTTCTGTTAATCTGAGTTTATATTTCATATGAATTTCACTTGTTGCTATGAACACGTGGATTCTTTTTCTTTTTGCGTATGCAAGTGCTTCTGCTGCTCTTTCTATATCAATTTCTTCACATCTTGCGAGTGCACATATTGTTGCTCTTTCTATTTTTTTTGATATTTCTCTCACCGCTTCAAAGTCGCCTTCTGATGTTATAGGGAAGCCGGCTTCTATTATGTCTACCCCAAGTTTTTCAAGTGCCTGAGCCATTTTGATCTTCTCGTCTATTGTCATTGAGAAGCCCGGCGCTTGCTCTCCGTCTCTCAAAGTCGTGTCGAATATATATACTTTTTCCATACCTCAAATTTTCAAAAATAATACTATAAATAATATAGCAAGTTATGCCAAAGATAGATATAATGAAGAAAATTTTCTGCTTGAAAAAAAGCAACCATAAAAGCACAGGGGGAAGAAAAAGAAAGTAGGGAATAAACTTTGACATCTTTACTTCTTTGAAAGACCTGAACTTTATGGTGCTGACCTGCAACGCCGATACAGAAAAGATCAATAGAAAAAACACAATTTTTGTTATCTTTTCGCTCAATATAACAATATCTTTGAAAATAAATGAAAGTGAAATTATGAGAAATGCACCAAGAGGAGATGAAAGTCCTTCAAAATACTCTTTCGCTTTTGTTTCGGAATTTACATTGAATCTCGCAAGCCGTATCGCAACAGAGAGAACTGGCAAAAAAGAAATTATTTTCCCAAATTCAAATTCTTTCAAGAACATATTATACACCATTGCAGATGGAGCTATGCCAAATGTTGTAAGGTCTGCGAGCGAATCAAATTCAAGTCCGAACTTTGATGATATTCCAAGAGCCCTCGCTATCCTGCCATCTGCCATATCAAATATAAGACCAAGAAAAATGAAATAAAATGCGAAGTTGAATTTCCCTTCAAAGCTGAGCAAAATTGAAGTGAACCCACAGAACAAATTCAAAGATGTGAGAAAATTTCCCGCAAATTTCAGCTCTTTTTTCATTACTTACTTTCAATTTAATTTTTTAAATTTTTCTTTCGCTCTTTTTTGCAAACTTCCCCCTCTTCAAGATGAAGAATATTTTTCCGGTTCCGAGCTAATGCTTGAGTACTGATTTTCTGAAATCTCTGCTATCGGAATTTTACGGGAATTCCTGAAATTACTTTATTTTTCTCACAAGAACTCTCCAGTGTTTTTCATCTATTTTTTCTTGTATGATTATCTCCTGTCCGTCTTGTTTTAGAGATAGTGGAACATTTCTTATCGGTTCGCCGTCATCTAATATCACCTCTAAAATCTGCCCTCTTTCCATTTCTTCTAATTTTATTTTAGTTTTCACATAGTTTAGTGGGCAGGGAGTTCCTTTGAGGTCTAAAAACACATCTGCTTTCGGTAAAGGATTTACCTGTGTTTGCTCTGCCATATCTTACAAAATTTAATTTATTTAAACCTATCAACTTATTTTTCTGTAAATTTTAATTTATCAGGTTGTTATGAAGATAGCCATTTTATCTCACGCGTCTGGTTTGCACGGAGCAGAATATATAGCTCTTCTTCTTGCAAAGGTTTTCAAAAAAGATTTTTATGTTGAAGTGTTTTTGCCTAAAAATGGCGCGTTGAAAGAAGAACTTTCTGCTCTGGGGGTCAGAACAAGAGTTATTCCTATGAGCTGGTGGGTTGCTCCCAGAGTATCCTTCTTCTCCTCCTCTTCTCCTGATATATTGAAAAACCCGTTTTTATTTCTCACCCTTTCTTTTTCTTTTCTGCCGTTTTCGGTGGGGATTGCTATGAGGTTCTTGAAAGATTTTGACATTGTTTGGTCCAACTCAATAGTTAATCCAGTTGGCGCTTTTGCTTCTCTTATCTTGAAAAAAAAGCATGTGTGGCATATTCATGAGGTGTGGAGTGACCCTAATTTATTTTTCCCTTCAAAGAAAATTTACAATTTAGCTTACACTATGTCAAATAAAATCGTATGTGTATCAAACTTTGTTGCAAGGTACTTTGGAAATAAAAATCCACAAAAGATTAAGGTCGTTTATAACTCCATTGATGAGGAGAGGGAAAGCATATTGAAAAAGATTTACTCTGAAAGAATGAAAACTCTTTTTGGCAGGCGGGAGAAATTGAAAGAAGATAATTTATTTTCAATAGGAGTTATAGGTAAGGTTTCACGAAATAAAAATCAAATGTTTGCTGTGAAGGTTCTTTCGGAACTCAAGAAATCAAAAAAAAATGTCCGACTGCTTTTTTTCGGAGATGAAGATACATCATACAAAAAAAGATTAGAAAAATTATCTTTTGACCTCGGGGTAGCTGATTCCGTAAATTTTATGGGTTTTAGGAAGATTGAGGAGGTGTATTCTTCTCTGGATATTGTTTTTATCCCTTCGCTTGTTGAAACAAGCTCTCTTGTGGCGATAGAATCTATGGCTTGTGGTATTCCGGTTGTTGTTTTAGAAACTGGTGCTCTGCCTGAAACGGTTGGAGAAGAAACTCTTATCATTAGATCAAACTCAAATCTATCAGAAAAATACGAGGAGAAGGAAAAAGATCTGTTAGCTCAAGCTGTCCAAACTTTAAAACGCCTTATTGAAGATAAAGATTTATATTGCGAAATTTCTATCAAGATGAGAGAAAGGTTTGAAAAAAATTTTTCTTTTCACAGGTTTTCTCAAAATATCAGGTCAGTCTTTGATTCTTTATTTCCTATCAACAGATGAACCGCGATTTTGCAAGTAAATTATAAAATTCTTGCGAATAGATTAAAAGTTCTTTTTTGATAAAATGAGCGAAAGAAAGCTATGGCTGATAATAATCTGCTATGTTTTTTTGATTTTCCTCACAATTCCTCTTGCGCCTTTTGTTGTAGATGAGATAAGAAGCGTTTTCGGAAAGAGCTACTCTTTTTTCGTTTCAGGAGTAATTATCATATCACTTTTTTACATATTTTTCATCGTAAGATTTTTTGAACTTAATACAAGAGGTAAGTTTTGGATGCTATTCCTTCTATTTACCGGTCTTTCAATAGTTCTTCTTATGGAGATTCCTGCTGAAAGGATTCACTTTATTGAGTATGGATTTTTGGGATTTATTCTTTCAAAGGCATTTCAAAGAGAAAAAATGAGGTATTTTTTAGCTTTTTCTGGTGGAGCAATTGTAGGATTTTCTGATGAACTTATTCAGGGCGTCTTGCAGGTTCAAAACATTTTCCCACATTTGAGAAGATATTTTGAGTGGAAAGATGTCGGAATGAATGTCTTCGGTGTATTTTTGGGAATAGTTTTTTCACTTTATGTTATAGAAAAAGGCAGAAAAACTGTATCTATTTCTTGACCGGATGTTCAAAAATTCTGAAAAATATAAATAGCAATAACATTTTTTAATTTTTTATTTCGTATGGATTTCACATGGAGCGAAGAGGAAAAGCATATATTTTCTGAATTTGAAAAGTTGTGCAGAGAGAAAATAGAACCAAGGGCAGAACAGCTTGATAGAAACCCTTCGTTGGAGCTTATAAAAGACAACTTGAACATTCTTGCTGAATTCGGTTATCTCGGGGCTCCTCTGCCAGAAAAGTATGGGGGTGGAGGAATGAGATGGACTGCTTATTTTACTATGTCTGAATATCTTGCGAAAGCGTGCGCATCAACTCATCTTTCTGCTCTGGCTCACACTCTCCTTTGTGCAAACTTTATAGCGATGTTTGGAACAGAAGAGCAAAAAAGAAAGTATCTTCCTGACCTCGCTAATGGGAGAAAAATAGGGGCTCTATGTGCTACTGAGCCAAGCTGTGGTTCAGACCTCGGAGACCTAAAAACAAAAGCTGAAAGAATAAAAGGCGGAAAATATGCTCTGACAGGTACAAAAGCATATGTGACAAACGGTCCAATTGCTGATTTATTTATTGTCCTTGCAAGAGTTCCCTCAGATGGCTCTAACTCAAAAAAGCACGAAGGAATAACGGCTTTTATAGTGGAAAGAGATAGCAAAGGTCTTTCGGTTGGAAATCCTTACGATAAACTTGGGGTGAGAGGTTCTCCTACTTCTGATTTATATTTAGACGGAGTTGAGGTCTCGGCAGAAAATATAGTGGGTGGAGTAGAAGGGCAAGGATTCAAGCAGGTTATGAGGGTTTTTGACATAGGAAGGGTCGGTCTTGCTGTCTTCTCTCTTGGAATAGTATCAGCTTGTCTTGAAGAGTGTATAAGGTATTCAAAAGAACGGTATGCTTTCGGGAAACCAATTGCTGCTTATGAAGATGTCAATTTCAAAATAGTTGATATGCAGATCACAGTTGATATGGGAAGGTCTATCATTCTCAAATCTGCGTGGATGCATGATATGGGGCTAGAAGACGCGGGGCTTCTTGCGTCATGTGCTAAGCTTTTTGTAGCTGAACGCGCTACGAAAAACGCTTCCGATGCTCTTCAAATCTTCGGAGGTCTCGGATACATAAAAGGAACAAAAGTTGAAAGATTGTACAGAGATGTAAAACTCGGAGAAATAGGTGAAGGAACAAATGAAATTCAACGCAGGGTTATTTTCAAGCGTCTTATGAAACAATATGGGTACTTATAAGCTTTGATTCTTGTTTTTTTATGTTATAATTTTTGTTAAAATTGAAAATCTTTTTTGAAATATATTAATTTAGTTCATTCAATGGTGATAAAAAGGGAGTATCCGGAGCTTCCTTTCAAGAGCTTACCCGAAGCATTTTTAAAAAGAGCAAGAGCGAAATCCGAAAAGACCTTTGAGATATTCAAGCGTAATGGGTTATGGTTCAAAAGGACATTTAAAGAATCTGCTCATAAGGTTCTGAGTATATCTGCTGCTCTCTTGAAGCTTGGGCTGAAAAAACAAGATAAGGTTGCTATACTTTCGCAGACAAGGAGCGAGTGGACCCTTTGCGACCTCGCTATACAAACAGCTGGCTGTGTGACTGTTCCTATATACCCCAATATATCTCCTGAAACTATATCTTTTATCTTGAAGGATTCAGAGTGCAAAGTCATTTTTGCTGAGAGATTGAAAAACTTAAAGGGTGTTGACCTTGGCGGAGTGGAACATGTGATTGTTTTTGATCTTGATGAGACCGAAAAAGCCGAAAGTGTTATCGCATTGGACGAATTTGAAAAGTCAGGAGAACCTTTCAGACATAATATAGATATAGATACTCTTACACTTGATGATATTGCAACAATAGTTTATACATCTGGAACGACGGGAGTTCCGAAAGGAGTTATGCTGACTTATGGGAATATTCTTTCTATGGTTCATTCTGTATCGCAGGTTATACAGCCGAGAGAAGATGACATAATTTTCGCTTGGCTCCCTTTTGCCCATATTTTTGGCAGATTGATAATTTTTTATTCTGTTTTCAACGGTGTTCAGGTTGCTTACGCCGAAGGTCTTACTAAAATCCTTGAAAACATAAAAGATATAAAACCAACTCTCTTCCCTTCTGTTCCAAGAATATATGAGAAAGCATATGAGAGAATAAAGAGCAGGGCAAAAGGTAATAAGGCAAAAATATTTGAATTAGCAGAAAGTATCGGGGAAAAATATGTTGAATATATAAGAAACAATGAGGCACCTCCGCCTCATATACTCATGCTCTATAAATTTTTCGATAAAATCCTTTTTTCTAAGGTAAAAGAGGCGTTTGGCGGAAGAATAAGGTTATGTATTTCCGGGGGAGCATCTATTGACCCTAAAATAGCAAAGTTCTTTACTGCCTGCGGAATAAAACTCATTGAAGGTTACGGACTTACAGAAACCGCATCGGTTGTTTCGGTGAACAGAGAAAATAAGTTTAAGTTCGGCTCAATTGGACTTCCTATACCTTTTGTTGAAATCAAAGTTGCAGAAGATGGGGAACTTCTCATAAAAGCTCCATCTGTTATGGTTGGATACTATAAAAGAGAGGAAGAGACAAAAGAGGCCTTCACAGAAGATGGATGGTTCAAAACGGGAGATATAGTTGAAATAGACGAAGAGGGATTTATATTCTTCAAGGGCAGGAAGAAAAATATAATAGTCACATCATTCGGCAAAAATATAGCTCCCGAACCACTTGAAGCCGAGCTCCAGAGCTTCCCTATTATAGAATCTGTTGCTATATTCGGTGATGAAAAACCTTTCCTCGTTGCTCTTATTTCTCTGAACAGAGAAGAGGTTATGAAGCTTGCAAAAGAGCTCAATATTCAGGGTAGCTATGAGGAGATAGTCAGAAGTGAAAAGATAAGAAATTTCGTAAAGGAGATTATAGATAGGTTCAACGAAAAAAGACCTTCTTTTGAGAAGATTTACAGGTTTGAAATAGTCCCCGATAGCTGGACTGCTGAAACAGGAGAACTTACTCCAACTCTCAAAGTGAAAAAATACCTGATTTATCAAAAGTATAAAGATCTCATAGAAAGCATGTATTATCAGGATTGAGTTTGTGATTGCTTTTGTTTATTTAAAATTTATTTTTATCATAGGGTTCTGTATTTTGATTTTTTGTTTCTTTTCATAAGGTATAATCTCTCATCTGCCTTCTTAATCAGTTCTTCTTTCTCTTTACCATCTTTTGGAAATTCTGCAATCCCATATGAAAAAGAAACCTGTGATTTATCTTTTATCCTTTCTGCTATTTTTTCTGCAATGTCTTTTCCCGCATTTTTTAATATTACAACTATTTCATCTCCACCATATCTTGCAGGAACATCAGAATCTCTTATGCTTGACTTCAAGATTTTTGAAAACTCTCTTAAAACTTTGTCCCCCTCGCTATGACCATATTTATCGTTTATCTCCTTGAAATCATCTAAATCTATAAGCAGGAGAGAAAATTTCTTGTTTTCAATAATGAGTTTTTTGAGTTCAATTTCAAAAAAATTCCTGTTGAATAGCAGAGTAAGAGAATCTATTTCTGAATTTCTCTTTATTCTTTTTCTTTCAATATGTTCTGCAATAGTTCTGCTTTCAAATCTCAGTGAAACTCTTCCGAGAGAGAGTATATCTCCCGGGTTCAAGATGTACTCTGTGATTTTTTTACCATTTACATGAGTGCCGTTGGTTGAGTTCAGGTCTTTTATAAGAATTTTGTTTGACTTCCAGTCCGGCTCAAAAAAAACGTGCCTCCTTGAAACACTCTTTTCAGGTATTGTTATATCACACGAAAGATCTCTTCCTATTATTCCAGATGATTCTATTTCAAACTCTTTCCCTGCAAGTTCTGGTGGATTTTCAATGACCAGAACAAAAACCCTCTTATTTTGATTTATTTTTTTTGTGATGTGTGTTATATCTGTTGGGTCAGTCAATTCATCGTTTTTGATTTTGTTTTTTTGATTCATATCTTTTAATTTTAAAAACCTGAAAAACTGTAAATTTTCATTAATTTTTATGTTGAAGTAAATTCAAGTTATTTCTATAGCAAACATGAAAACGCGTAGCAAGGTTTTTTGATTTTGATATTGAGATTTTTCATTTTTAGAAGGAGGAGGGGAGGAGATGAGTTCTGAAAAGAAAATAATTTGGCGTTTCGGAATGGATAAGACAGAAGGAGGGAAAGAGCTTGCTCATATTCTTGGGAATAAAGGTGCTCAGCTTTGTGAGATGGCAAAAATAGGAATACCAGTTCCTCCGGGTTTTATTATATCAACCCAAGCTTGCTCTGAATATATGCGACAGGGAGAAAAATATATGAAAAAGCTAAAACCGTATGTTGAAGAGGAGCTCAGCAAATTGAAAAATTATATCTCAAAAATAAGAAAAGATAAAGATTTCCCTCTGCTTCTATCTGTGAGGTCCGGTGCAGTCGTTTCTATGCCAGGAATGATGGATACTATTTTGAATGTGGGTATGACGAGAAACGCTCTTGAATACCTCAAAAAGATAGATGAAAGGTTCGCTTACGATACATGGAGGAGATTTATTCAGATGTTCTCATCAATAGCGTTAGGTGTTCCAAAAAGCATATTTGAAGAAGAATTTGAAAGATGGAAGAAAGCTTACGAGATTTATCAGGAAGGCGGGTTTTCAGATATAGAACATGCATATAATAACCTCGGAAATAAATTTGAAAGGTCTAAGTTGAGAGATATTGATCTGCCCGCAAGTGTTATTAAGAAAATTGCCGAAAGATTCCTTGCGATATTGAATGAGAGAGGAATTGATTTTCCAGAAGATCCGCTGGAGCAAGTAATGATATCGATAGAAGCGGTTTTCAGGTCCTGGAACAGTGAGAGAGCGGTAGCGTATCGCAGAATTCACAATATATCAGACGATCTTGGAACTGCTGTGAATATAGTTGCTATGGTTTTTGGCAACATGGGAGATGACTCGGGAACTGGTGTTCTTTTCACGAGAAATCCAAACACAGGAGAAAAATACCTTTGGGGTAATTTTTTACCAAACGCTCAAGGAGAAGATGTCGTTGCTGGAATAAGAACTCCATACGCTATAAATGAAGAATCAAAGAGTCCTGCCAACAAAAACTTCCCTACTTTAAAGGAACTTATGCCAGATGTTTATAAGGAACTCCAGAGGATCTCTGAAAAACTTGAATCGCACTACAAGGAGATGCAGGATATTGAGTTCACGATAGAAAGAAAAAAGCTTTGGATTCTCCAGACAAGAACAGGAAAAAGAACTGCAAGGGCACACGTGAAAATCACTTATGATATGATAAAAGAAAAGAAGATAAGCGAAAAAGAAGGAATAAAAAGAATAACTCAAAAACATCTTTCAGAACTTCTCTTCCCTGTTGTTGATGAGGAGAAATTGAATTCAGAGCCGATAGCTAAGGGAATACCTGCTTCTCCCGGAGCTGTGAGCGGGAAGGTCATATTCTCTTCAAAAGAAGTTGAGGAGATGGTGAGGGCGGGAGAAAAGGTCATTCTCGTAAGGCATGAGACATCTCCTGAGGATATAAAAGGAATAGCTTTCGCTGTTGGAATTTTGACTTCAAGAGGCGGAGAAACATCTCACGCAGCAGTTGTTGCAAGAGCTATGGGAAAACCCGCAGTTGTTGGAGCAGAAGATATATTCATAGATTATGAAAACAACCTTTTTAAAGTCAAAGGTATTGAAGTGAAAAAAGGAGATGTGATAACTATTGATGGTAATACCGGAAGAGTTTTTCTTGGAAGTGTTCCGGTAAAGTCCGCTGATTTCCCCGAAGAAGCTGTAAAAATTCTTGAAATCGCAGATAAGATAAGGAGATTAGGAGTCAGAGCGAATGCTGATACACCTGAGGATGCAAGAGTTGCACGAAAGTTTGGAGCAGAAGGTATAGGGCTATTGAGAACTGAACACATGTTCTTCAAAGAAGAACGAATACCACTGGTCAGAAAAATGATAATACTCGCAAGAAAATATAAAGAGAAATTTGATGAGATGAGAAATGTAGTTCAATACCTTTCAGAAGACGGTTCCCCTGATATGAAAAAATTGCTCTCCGGTATAAATATGCTGAGGTATTTTCCTAAATTTCAAAGAGGTAAAAGCTACGAAGTTGTTTTCAGGGAGCTTGAAGAAAAGTCAAAAGAAAACGAACGCCTTGCAAAAAGTTTTTCAGAATACATGGATGTTAGGAAAGAGTTCTTCGCCACGCTTTCTAAGATAAAGGAGTGGATAAAAAGTGATTTCAAAGAGATATTCTCTGTGATGGAGGGATTGCCGGTTACGGTGAGGCTAATAGATCCACCCCTTCACGAGTTCCTTCCAAAATCTCCCGAAGAGATAAAAGATACATCAGAAAAAACTGGCATTCCAGAAAGTGAGATTGTGAAAATTCTTGAAAAACTTCATGAGACCAATCCTATGCTTGGTCATAGAGGGGTAAGGGTGGGTATATCTTATCCTGAAATATACTGCATGCAGGTTGAGGCAATTTTGGAAGCATCTTCTGAACTCATAAAATCTGGAAAAAAAGTATTTCCGGAGATAATGCTACCGAATGTAATAGATCCTGAGGAAATAAAATATTTCAGAAATGTGATCGAGATGATTCAGGAAGATGTGGAGAAGGAGATGAAGGTCAAAATACCTCTTTCTATTGGTACTATGATGGAGTTCCCTCGCGCCTGCCTTCTTGCGGGAGAAATAGCCAGGTTCGTTGATTTCTTCTCCTTTGGGACAAATGACCTAACCCAGACAACTATGGGAATATCAAGAGATGACTCCGGAAAATTCATAGATGACTATGTTCCTATGATTTTTCCTTACAACCCATTTTCTAAGTTAGACGTTGCTGGTGTTGGTAAGATTATAAAGATAGCATTAAGGGAGGGAAGAGAAGTGAAACCTCGCTTGAAAGTTGGAGTGTGTGGCGAGCATGGGGGGGACCCGGATTCTATAAGTTTCTTCCATTCTGCTGGTTTTGATTATGTCAGTGCATCTCCTTATCGTGTTTCTATCGCTCGCCTTTCGGCTGCCCAAGCAGAAATAGATATGCCGTCAAAAATAGAGAAGAAAGATTCATACCTTCGTCTGAAAAATAAAAAATCTCAAAAACAGAAAAGAAAACAATCAAGAGCAAAAGGAAATAGAAAAAAAACGAGAAAAAAGTAAGTGATTTTTTAATTTTCCGTTCTGTGATGCTAAGATTTTTCCTGCTCCAACTTTTCTTCTAATTTTATTCCAGAGAGAGTTCTGTGTCTTTCTAATATTTCCTCCGGTCTCAGAATTATTATAATTCCCTTTGATGATTTTCCTATACCTTCTATTGCTTCTTTGTATCTGATACCTATTTTTGGTGATTCTGCAAGCGAAGCAGGTGAGAATGTTTCTATGAAAACATCATCTGCTATAATGCAAATATATTTTTCTCCCTGGACTTTTACCACAATACCTATTTTTGTATCTATATCATCATCTACTGCTCCTATTTCAAAAAGTGAGAGAATATCTATTACGGGAACTATGTTTCCTTTGAGAAGTATTATACCCTTGAGATGTTTTAATGCTGAAGGCAGAACAAGTTTCTTTCTGCTCATTTTTATTATCTCTTCAAGGTATTCTATCTTGAAACCGTAAATTTCTTTTCCTATCTTTGCACATATTATTTTTTGTTCTCCTAATATTCCGGGTAGCGTAAGCTCGTTTTTTCTTCCTTCCATAATACACAAAAAATTTTAATCTTTGCGTTTAGATTTTATTCAACTTTTGATTTAGCAATTGATAGAAAAAACCCTCTTAAATTTTTTAGTCCTGAATCTTCTGGAGGAGTGATAGGTAAGACATAGCTTATATCAAGCCATTTTTCTATCTGCCAATTTCCGTTTTCGTCTTTCATGTTATCAACAGTCCATATATGAAATTTCTTTATACCTACTGCAAGTCCTGCGGAAATATCTCTGATAAGATCTTGAACATCTTTATAACCTTCGTTGCCAAATGAATCGCTGCCCACAAGTCCGATAGATAGAGCAGATTTGTCTCCAAAAATATGGAAAGCATCTTTACCGTAGTCCCATACAGCATATTCAGGGAAATCTATTTTTAATCCGAGATTTTTTTCGGCTAATCCTTTTATTATTGTTGAGTATATCATAAATGAGTATTCATCGCAATCTTCTGGTATGGGTATTCCTAATATCCTTTGAAAACTTTCTGATTTTTGGACGAGGTCATCTATAACGAAGTTCGGGAAAACACAGAGGACTTTTGCTCCTTTTTCATGAGAAAATTTTACAATCTCATCTATTTTCGCCTTTCCGTTTATATAAACTTCTTCTGGTGGTATAATTTGTGATATGGCTTCAATTAAGTTTTCTGTTATTTTTGTTGCGAATTCATACGGGGGCTCAAAATCAAGAACTATCCACTCGGGTTTGTATAAGTTAAGAAAATCCTTCACGAGTTTGAAGAAATCTTCTGCGTTGTGAACAGATAGCCAGTATCCTTTTTCTTTTTTGAGAAGTAGCCATGCTCTATATTTCATTTTTTGTAAGGAATGGTGTGGAAAATCTCCTTCTCTTATTGCTAAAAACAGTTCAACATCAAGTTTTTGAAGTTTATCATAGATTTTCTCATATTCTTCATAAGGTAGGAATTCCGCCCATACTGCAAGAGAAAAATTTCTTTTTGGTTCCTCTTTCTTCCCGCATGCGGAAAATACTGTCTCTACCAATATAGCTACGATTACAAAAAGAGGGAGATTTTTTATCATATAGGTTAATTTTGTCATGTTAGGATATATAAAGTCAATCTTTTATTTCTATTTCGTATGTTTCTACGATAGGATTTACGAAGACATCTTCAATTATTTCTTTTCTGTGATTTTTTGTCCATATCTCAAAGACCTTTCCAACTTTTACATCGTGGACATCGTATCCGAGTTTGTTTAATCTATCTTTTATCGCTTTCCCTTCCGGGTCAAAAATATCTCTTCTCTTTTTTACCTTTATTTCAATCGGCATATTTTCTGCTCTTGAGAAGATTTGGCTGATATATGGGAGTTTGAGCGGTGTAAGTTTTTCTTTCAGTTTTTCTGCTGTTTTCTTATCTTCTTTTTCAATGTAGTGTATAAGTGCAGATAAGAAGTCATCAAATTTTCCCTCTATTGTGTCAAAAGATGCTTTCTGAATTAGTTTGTAAGCTTTCTCTCTATCAAATCCGAGCATTACGAGTTCAGACAGGGCTCTTGAGGAAAGAGTAAGATTTTTAGATATTTGAAGGTTCTGCTTTATCTTGTCTTCATTTATCTGAATTCCTTCAAGAAGAAGTTTCAATCTACCAAGAGCGAAATCAAGGAGTATGCATATTTGTGGCAGGATAACTCTTTCTACCGATGAATGAGAAATATCTCTTTCCATAAAGAGAGGGATATTTTCAAGGAGCGCTATGACTCCGCTTCTTATTATTCTTGATATACCAGTTAGATTTTCAGATAATATTGGATTTCTTTTGTGTGGCATAACTGAGGAACCAGTTTGTTCTTCTTCAAAGGGTTCTCTTATCTCATCTATTTCTGTTATTTGGTGTAGTCGTAGGTTCAGGGCAAGACGTTCTATTGCGCCTGCAAGAAGGGCACATGCCATACCGAAGAAAGCGTGTCTATCTCTTGGTATAACTTGAGTTGCGACTGCTTCAGGTCTCAGGTCAAATTTCCTGAGAACATACTCTTCAACTTCTGGGGGAACGGTACTATATATCCCAACTGCTCCTGATATTTTCCCTACTGATATTTCCTCTTCTGCTATGAGCAATCTTCTTCTTGCTCTTCTGAACTCTGCGAAGTGTGAGAGAAATTTTACACCAAGAGAGATTGGTTCTGCGTGTATTCCATGAGTTCTTCCTACTCCTATTACATCTTTATATTTTTCTGCTAATTCAAGAAGTATTTTTTCTATTCCTTCAACACCTTCTGTGAGCAGTTTGATTGAATTTCTTATCTGAATAGATAGTGAAGTATCTATTACATCTGATGATGTTAGTCCGAAGTGAATAAATCTTGCAGTTGTTGGTGAGACCTTTTTTTCAAGTGTTCTTACGAATGCGGTGACTTCGTGTCTTGTTTTTATTTCTTCTTGCCTTACCTCTTCTGGTTTTACGTCAACTTTTTTCAGTTCTGCTGGGGCAGAAGGGGGAACAACTCCGAGTTTTGCCCATCCTTCAAGAACTGCTACCTCGATTTCTTTCCATATTCTGAACTTTTCTTCTTCACTCCATATTTTCATCATTCTATCGCTTTTGTATCTTGTTATCCATCCAAGCATAATCTAAAAGTTATGTCTTTATTTATTCCTTTGCAAGAGATATAGAAATTTTTGATTTTGATTTGTTCAACTTTTTGTTTATAATCCTGCCATCTCTATTATTGAATCGGGATTGAGCAGTAATATTCTTTGTTCTTCTTCACCTTTTTCATTTTGAAGTATCACTATTGATTCAAATAGATCCTTGACATTTTTTATCTTCGGAGGCGGATAAATCTTTGAGTTTCTTTCGTCTAACTCTCTTATGTCTTCTGGTTCATCTATAAGAACTCCTACAAATTCGTTATTATCTTTGGAAACTATCATAAAGATTTTCCTTTTATCTTTGCCCGTATCTTCTTCATCTTCGGCTTTCAAAACTTTTCTTTCAAATCTGTTTTTTTCCTGTGTTTGATTTATTTCTTCATCTTCCTGTATTTCAATCTTTTTCATCTCAATAAGTTTTTTGAAGTCGATGAGGGTTATCAGTTTCTTTTCTCCGCGCGTTATTTCCACTTCAGATACTCCTATGATATAAGGGGGAGCTCCTTCTATTTCGGTTATTTTGAAATCTGCTCCTTTACCTTTCTTTATTCTTTTTATTTTCTCAATCCCTATTGCAAATTTTCTCTCTCCTATTCTGAAAATCATTATTTTTCTTGATTCCATAATAATAAATTTATTTATTTTCTTTTAGAGAGAGTTTTATCTTTATTAGTGATGAGTTCAAAGCTGAAAAGGTTTTTTTTTCTTTTTATCGTTTTCTTCTGGGGTGTTTTATTTGGCTCAATTATTTTTTTTCCGTGGAGCAATTTTGTGAATTTTATCAACTCAAGGAGCGATCTCGTACATATTGAAAGTGCCGGCTTTTCATTTTTTCCTTTTGGAGTGAAACTTTTGGGACTTGAAATCCGCACTCGCGAAGGAAAAGAAATATATTTCAAAGAAACCAAAATTTCTCCTTCTATTCTCTCTCCTTTATATTTACTTTTTGGAAAATTCAAGTGTTCTTTGAAGCTAAAAACAGAAGAATCTGCATTAACAATAAACTTTACAGCTAAAAATATTTTCCGTTCAGAAAAAATGAGTTTATCGTCTGTTTATTTGACAGGAAATATAAATAGCGGGGACCTGATGAGATTTTTTGACCTTGACGGAAAAGGAAACCTGAAAATAGAGCTAAAACTAAATGGTGATATAAAAAACCCAAATTCTCTTGAAGGAAAATTTCTCCTGACTTCCGCAGATAAAGATAAAACCATTATTGTATTGAAAAACACAAATAAGCTTCATGTGCCAGTTGAAGGAGAGTTTTCTCTCGGTAAGGTAAATGCAGAAATGACCATAAAAAATGGGGTGATGACATTAGATAAATTTGAGATGAAAGGGGGTAATATAGAAGGAAATGGTAAGGGTTCGTTGATCATAAAAAATCCGTTTTTTGAGTCCCAAATAGACCTAACTCTTGAAATCAAGACAAACCTTTTGAACATACCTTCTCAAACGATAAGGTTAAGGGGAACTCTTTCAAGCCCAAAAATAGGATGATTTTTTATCCTGTTTATTGAAAATTTCTCTTGCTTTTTCTTAAATTATTTAGTGTATGAAAGTAATATATAAAAAGCATTTGGAGGATCAGGATTTAGAAGGTTTTGATTTTGATAAAGAAATGAAAAATCTTATGAATAAGCTTTTTTCAAACTCTAATCCTGCTTCACAACTTGAAAACATGTTAAAATACGGCTTCAATTTCGGCAACCAAACCATAAGCGGAATAAACGACCTTCTGAAACAGATAAGAAAAAAGAAACTCGAGGAGATGAGAAAAAATCTTTCGGGCACCTATGAGGAAGAGAAAAGCAAGATTGATAAAGTGAAAGATACAGAGATGAGCGATGTCATGACAAAAATTCCCCGGCAGGTTTCAGAACTTGAGGAGAAGCTTTCATCTGCCGATGGAGATAGGCAAAGCATAGAGGAAAAAATAGATGAACTTTTAAAAGAACTCTCGGAAAGGAAAGAAACGCTTTCAGATGTATCTTCTAAAAATTTCAATCAGGCGATACAGCAGTTAAAGCAATATGATAGAAGTAAAGGCTTTATGTCTGAGGAAGCAAAACAACTTTTTGAAGAACTTTTAAAGAACTTCCAAGATATAAATCGTCTTGGCGAATTTTTGAAGAAACATCCGTATGGTTTTAAAGAAGGAGACCCGCTTAACCTTCAAGAAGCTATTGACACCATAGATAGATTTGAGAAGCTTGAAGAACTTGAGGAAAAACTCAAGAGGGGAGAAATATACGATATCCCGCCAGAACTTATAAAAGAGCTTTTAGATAATGAAGAATATAAAAACTTCTCAACTCTGCACAAGATTTTAGAGGTTCTGAAAAATTCTGGTTTTTTTGTTATGAAGGGGAATTCCGTTATCCTCACTCCTCGTGGTGTAAGAAAGATAGGAGAAAAGGTTCTAAAAGATATATTCGTCAGTGTGAGAAAAGAGAGATTTATCGGTTCGCATTCTTCAAAGAAAAAAGGTAATTACGAGCTGGACTATGAGGACAGAAAAAAGTGGGAGTTCGGAGATAACATAAACATAGATATATTCTCATCACTGAAAAATGCCATAATGAACAGGAGATTTGATATGGAAACGGGGAGAATAGAGCTTTCTCCTGAGGACTTTGAGATTTTTAAGATGAGACATTATTCCCGAGTGAGTTCAGCTCTTTTAATAGATACTTCGTGGTCTATGTCGTGGGGTGGAAAATTTGAGTGTGCAAAAAAGGTCGCTATCGCTCTTCACTCCCTTATTTCATCTTTCTTCCCGAAAGACACGCTGTATATAATAGGATTTTTTACCGTCGCTATGGAGATAAAGCCGTCTGAACTTCCTTCTATTGAGCTTAATATGAATGATCCTTTTACTAACATGCAAGATGCTCTGCGTCTTGCGAGAAAACTTCTCAAAAGACATCCAGCCGAAGAAAAAGAAATAATAATGATAACAGATGGACAGCCAACAGCATACTGTGTAGGAAGCAGGGTCTTTGTTGAGTGGCCAATTATGGGTTGCTCTCCGAATGCTATGAGGGAAACAATGAAAGAGGTGGAAGAAGCCACAAAAGAAAATATCACTATAAACATTTTTATGGTTGAGGATAATCCTCAAGTTCAAAAATTTGTTGAAGAAGTCGTCAGAATAAACAAAGGCAGAGCTTTCTTCACAACTCCTGAAAACCTTGGAAAATACGTCCTTCTTGATTTTGTTCAGCGCAGAAAAAAACTCATAAGATAAAAATCCTAAATCGTAAGAGAAAAATATGCCTCAATTCTTTTAAAATTCTTCTGTGTCCAGAAGAGAAAAAATTTTCAAGAACGAAGTTTCAGATGAAGAGTTGTTCTCGTTCATAAACGAACTGAAAAACAAAAAGAGAAAACCAGAAAAAGTTTGTGTTATAATGGGAGGAGAATCCGAGGAAAGGGAGATATCTTTGAAGAGTGGGGAAGCGGTCTTTAACGCTCTTTTGAAAAAAGGTTACGATGTTGAGAAGGTTGTCTTCCCTATTGATGACATTAACTATCTCAAAAAATTTCAATCTGCATTTATTTGCCTTCACGGAAGATACGGTGAAGATGGAACAGTGCAGGGACTTCTTGAGATAATGAAAATACCTTATACATCTCCTGACCCTGTTTTATCTGCGTTTTTTATGGATAAGGTTCTCGTTGCTCTGGCTCTGGCTAAAATTCTCCCACAGCCGAAATTTGAAATTGCAAGAACAAAGGAGGAAGCGATTGAGAAGGCGAAAAACTTTGACATCCCGTTTATAGTCAAACCAGCTTTCTCCGGCTCTTCACTTGGAATATCTCTTGTGAAAGAAAAAAAAGATATAGAAAAATCAATAGATGAATCATTTAAGTTTTCGTCAAGGATAATCATTGAAGAGTTTTTAGACGGACCGGAGCTAACTGTTGGTGTTTTTGAAAAGATGGTCATGGGAGCGCTTGAGATAATACCTCATGAAGATGATATATTTTCATTTCACGCAAAATATAGGGGAAAGACAAGCTATATCATCCCACCGAAAAATGTAAGCGATGATGTTGTAGAGGATGTTCTGAGCATATCTAAAAAGATTTGTGATATTTTTGAAGTGCAAGGAGCAGTCAGGTTGGACTTCAAGCTGAAAAACGGAAGACCGTTTTTTCTTGAACTTAATACAATTCCGGGAATGACCGAAAGGTCTCTTCTTCCAAAAATAGCTTTATACAGAGGCATTAGCTTTGAGGACTTCGTTGAAGCAATTTTGCTGAACGCTTCACTGAAAATTCATAAAAAGTAAAAATCTATATTCTGTCGTATATCGCATCCTGAATTTTCATTGCTCCCTTTATAATGTGAGAGATCACAAATCTTAAAGGTTCTGGTGGAAATGGTATTATGAACCTGTTTATGAAGAACATTTCAGTTCTGTGACTTTTTCTCTCAAGAAGGAGTTCTGCTATTGTGAGCCCGTTTATGTGAGAAAGGGAGACACCATGCCCTATGCATCCGAGAGAGTATATTGCATTTTTATCTCCAACATATCCTATTGCGGGAACAAGGTCAAGAGTGACAGATACCGGTCCTCCCCACATGTGAGCAATTTTCAGGTCAGAAAGCTGTGGGAAGATATATTTTATATCTCTTTTGAGACCTTCAAAAGTTTTTTGATTCATGTCTTTTTGCATGTTTGTGGAGAATGTTATTGTCACATCTCTTCCTCCCATCAGTAACCTGTTATCTTTTGTGAGTCGGAAGTAATGAATAAGATTGCGCGAATCCTCTAATCCTTCTCTTCCTCGCCAGTTTATTTTCTGGAAGTGCTCTTCACGAAGCGGTTCGGTAAGGACTATATGGGTAAATACGGGGGTTTGCTTGTTTTTGAGGTGAGGTATGCTGATAGAAAAGGCGTTCGTTGCAAAAACTATTTTATCTGCAATTACTCTCCCTTTTCCTGACTTTATTACAAATTTTCCGTCATTTCTTCTTTCAACTTCAATTGATGGATTGTTTTCATATATTTTCACTCCCATTTTTTCCACAACTTCTTTCATTCCTCTAACGAGTTTTGCAGGGTTTAAAAGTGCACAGTGTCTTTCATACCATCCACATCTCATAACAGGAGAGATAACTTTTTGTTCTAACTCTTCTTTTGTGAGCCACTTTGCGTCTTCTATTCCTAAATTTACAGCTAATTCAAACTCCTTTTTCAACCTTCTTTCGTAGAGCCGTGATGTTGCAACTCTTATAAATCCGTTATACTCAAAATCGCAGTCAATCTTATGTTCTTCTACAAGATTTTTTACTATGTCTATCCCTTCTGAGGTGTATTTATACGCTTCAAGAGCGTTCTTTTTTCCATATCTTAGAACAGTGAGAGACAGGTTTAGTCCAAAGAGTGTCATGCAGAAACCAGCGTTTCTACCGCTTGCTCCATACCCAACATAATTTTGTTCTACCACTACAACTTTTGACGATGGTTCTAATTTTTTGAGAAAGTATGAGGTTGCTATTCCGGTGAATCCCCCGCCCAGTATTGCGAAATCGCAATTTTCTTCGCCTTCAAGAGATGGGTTGATAGAAAAATCCATCTGCGATAGCCAGAAACTCGGTTTCTCTATCATAACATATAGCTTAATGTAAGAATCTGATTGGTTATAACAAACAATAAAGTTCTACCGTTTTTTGTTCTTGGCTCTAATTCTCTCTCGTATCTTCGGAATTTTAAAATTTATTACGCATGGATATATTTTGGAATCCTGAGAAGTTTTTGGAGTTTCTCCCTGTATTTATAAGGACATCGTTTTTCATCTTTGCTGTTCCTATGTTTTCATCTCAGGTCATCGTTCCTATAATAAGGTTGGGTTTATCTTTTTCTGTGGCACTTGCTATATATTCTGGTTTAAGTTCTTCTGGAATATCATATTTTTTGCCTTTGGATTTGGCGAGCATAATTGTTGGGATTTTGAGCGAGCTTTTCATATCTTTCCTTATTTTTCTCATAATAAGGGTATTTTTAACAGCTCCACAGCTTTCGGGAGAGGCGATGAGCTATCAGCTTGGGTATGGATTTATGACGATCACAAACCCTTTTGAGGAAAACCCGCTTTCAGTTATTTCTGAGTTTTTTTTCTTTATATCTATGGTGATTTTCTTTGTGCTTGATCTTCATATTGGTTTTTTGTGGGGTTTGAAAGAGAGTTTTAAAATGGTTCCTCCGTTCTATGCTGTTTTAAACGAAAGATTTCCTGAATTTTTTAACGAAAAAATTTCAGAGTCATTTGCGGTCTCAGTTCAAATCGCCTTGCCAATTCTTCTTGCGACATTTATTGTTGAAATCTCAACTGGAATAGTATCGCGAACAATACCGCAGTTCAATATATTCGTTGTCGGTTTCCCGATAAAGATACTGATAGGTCTTTTTCTGCTCGCCTTTACCTTTGACAGAATCGCTTTTTTAATAGGTGAGTTTATGAAAAAATTCATTGAAACTTTATCTGATTCTTTGAAGCTCTCCATGTGATTTTTAACCTCCAGAATTTTGATTTTGACATCCTTTTTGGTTTAATCTGATTTTCTTTCTTCCTGTTTTCCTGATATTAATTTTTGGCTTTATGGTTATTCTGATAACAAATGATGACGGATTAGATTCAGAGGGACTCATAGCTTTGAAAGAGGAGTTAGAGAAGGTCGGAGAAGTTTGGGTTTTCGCTACGTGGGAAGATAGGTCAGGAAGCTCTCACGCAATAACCCTGACAAGAGCCATAAGAGTGATGAAAGTTCAAGAAAGGGTTTTCAAAGTTGACGGAACTCCAACTGACTGTGTGAATATAGCTATAAATGGCATAATGCCGAAAGCTCCTGATATCGTTGTCTCTGGCATAAATATAGGAGAGAATATAGGAGATGATACTCTCTATTCTGGAACTTTTGGAGGAGCAATAGAAGGGGCGCTTCTCGGTATTCCCTCATTTGCTGTCTCAGCAAAGACAAAAGACGGAAGAACAGGAGACCTCAGAGCAATAGCTCGTATGACCCGTGAGATAATAAAATTTTCTCTTGAAAATCCTCTGCCAAAAAGAGTTGTTCTTAACATAAATTTTCCTTTCTTCAAGTCAGCAAGAGAGATAAAGGGAGTGAAATTCGCTAAACTTTCAAGGAGGGTGTACGGAGAAAAAGCTCTGCACTTTCAAGACCCTCGGGGAAGAGATTTCTGGTTTATAGGAGGAAAAGAACTGAGGGTAGACGCAGATGGTTATGAAGACCTCAAAGAGTTAGATTACTTCGTTCTTGAGGAAAAGTATATTTCTATAACTCCTGTAAAGGTTGAATTTAAAATAGATTTCTGGTTAGATGATTTATCTCTGCTTTCAGAGAATATCAGGAAAGAAGCATTTCTGTGGGAGGAGAGCCAGGAGGAACCATAGGATACACATCCTCTTCTGGGTCTACTTTTACATCTACTATAACTGGTACATCGTCTGGTGTTTCAAACAGAGCTTTCTTTAAGGTTGAATTTAGCTCAGACGGATGCGATATTTCAAAACCTATTGCTCCGAAAGCTTCTGCAAGTTTTTTGTAATTTGGTTGAACCTTGAAAACAGAAGCCGCATATCTTCTGCCATAAAATTTTCTCTGCCATTGCGTGACCATGCCGTGAGCGCTGTTATTGAATATTATGACCTTTACTCCTACCTTTTCTTCCACTGCTGTTGAGAGTTCTTGCATGTTCATCTGAAAGCTTCCATCTCCTGCGAAGCATATCACTAACCTTTCTGGTTTTGCTATTTTTGCTCCTATTGCTGCGGGGAATCCAAATCCCATAGTCCCGAGACCGCCAGATGTCAGGAATGTTCTCGGTTCTTTTACTTTATAGTATTGTGCAGCCCACATTTGGTGTTGTCCGACATCTGTTGTTATTATAACTTTTTCGTTTTTTGTCAGTTCATAAGTTGTTTCTACGAGTTCTTGCGGTTTGATTATCCCATTTGACTTTTGGTATCTCAAAGGATACTTTATGTTCCATTCGTTTATCTTATCCCACCATGATTTTATCCTCTCTCTGAAAGCCTTTATTTCAGATTGGGGAACCTCATTTTTGATTATCTCTACCATTCTTTTCAGAACTCTTTTTGCGTCACCGACTATTGGTACATCAATATCTATGTTTTTTGAGATCGAAGCTGGGTCTATATCTATGTGAATTATTTTTGCGAGCGGAGCGAAGTATTCTACATTTCCTGTGACTCTGTCGTCAAATCTCGCCCCTACTGCCAGTATAAGGTCAGAATTGTTTATCGCCATGTTCGCAGTATATGTGCCGTGCATTCCTAACATGCCTAAAAATTCAGGTCTTGTCCCATCAAAGCCCCCAAGTCCCATCAGTGTTAGTGTGACAGGTATTCCAAGTATATCAACAAGTTCTGCTAGTTCCTCTGAAGCACCAGATAATATTATTCCTCCACCACCATATATTATTGGTCTTTTGGAGCTGAAAATAAGTTCTACTGCGGTTCTTATTTGTTTTTCATTTCCTTCATATTTGAACTTTTCGGGAATTTCAACTGCTTCCGGGAAAACGAAATCTGTCTCCCCAGATATAACATCTTTTGGTATATCTACGACCACAGGTCCTGGTCTTCCTTGTTTGCAGATCTCATACGCTTTTATTAGTTCATAGGCGAGTTTTTCTGTTTTCATGATGATGGTGTTATATTTTGTTATCGGGCGTGTTATTCCGGTAGAATCTGTTTCCTGAAAAGCATCACTTCCTATAAAGAAAGTATTCACCTGTCCTGTTATGACAAAAAGAGGTACGGAATCCATATATGCATCTGCTATGCCTGTTATACAGTTTGTCGCTCCTGGTCCAGATGTTACCAGGACGACTCCCGGTTTTCCCTTTGCTTTTGCGTATCCTTCTGCCATGTGAGTTGCGCCTTGTTCGTGTCTTACCAGAACATGTCTTATTTTTCCGTCTCTTATAAGTTCGTCATATAGTAGGAGAACAACGCCACCGGGGAGTCCGAAGATCACTTCAACTTCTAATCTTTTCAGGGTTTCTACTATTATTTTTGCTCCTGTTGCTTTTCCCTTTTTGTTTTCTGATGTGCTTTTTGCCCTCATTTTATTCATTTTATTTTATTCTTTTTTTCGTAATTTTTTAGGTTTTGCTGTTTTTTCTTTCCCTAATTCTTCGAACGCTTTTTTCATAAAGCTTTTGAACTTTTCTATATTAAAGTCATAGATGACTTTCAAAAATCCGTTGGGACTTATTATTGAGCTTATTTTTCCTCTGAAAGCTTTTGTATCTACACGCGAGACGGAAACGAAATATTTTACTTCATCTGGGAAGAAGAATGAGAATACAGCAAGTGGGTCGTGAAGCGTGATTGTTCCAAGTCCCTCTGTTATTTTCTCTAAAAATTCGTAAATATAAGTTCCTTCTGCTATTTGTAGTAATTCGCTTCTTTTCATTTGGGTTTTTGAGGTAGCATCAAGTGGTACAACAAATACGCTCTTTTTTTCCTTTGCGAATTCAAATAGCTTTTCTACTGCAACGGGGTCGCAATAAGAGTTAAATTCTGCATACGGAGTTATGTTCCCATCGTGGAAAAATGCTCCCCCCATCCAAACAATTCTTTCTATCTTCTCTCTGCTTTTACTGTCTAATAGTACATATAAAGAAGAAAGGGGACCTGTTGCGATAACTTCTACTTTACATTCTTCATTTTCAATTTCTTCTTTCAGTTCTTTTATATCAATTACGTTTTCAATTTTTATTTCCAAGTTTTTTGAAAATCCCCTTAATCCGTCTTCTCCGTGAATTTTTTTTGCGTGGATTGGTTCTCCTTCAATGGGTTTTTGCATCCCTCTTACAACTCTTGCAGGAAGCCCAAAAATCTCTCGGCATAAAATAGAGTTTTTGAGAGTTTGTTCTCCGCTTACATTTCCCCATGTTGCTACAATATATATATCTTTTTTTTCCCATTCCTTTGAGTTTTTTATTGTTCCGGAAAATAGAGCTAATGCAATGGCGTCGTCTATTCCAGGATCGCAATCAAAAATTATCTTCTCTTTCATATAGAATATTTATACCTTAAATTACCTCAGAACCTTGTATTTTTTTCCAAGAATTTAAAGAGTTCCTTTTTTGAATTAATACTGATAATATTTTTTTACTCTTTAAGCCTTGATTTTGGATTTAGCTAAAATAAAAGATTATGCAAGAGAAAGACAATGAAATAAGTTTTTATCTTCACATAAAAGACAGTGGTAGAAGTTTTCCCCCGTTAATCGGCATGACAACCGAACAGATCGCCAAGATAACGCTTGAAAGATTGAAACCTGTTCTTGCTGAAAAACTCAAAGAGTTAAGGCAGAGTGGGATTCACTTTCAAAAAAGAGAACTGCATTTTTTCATCTTTCAAGATACTTTCCTACCGCCATCTGATGAAGTTCTTAATATTCTTGCAAAAATATCAATCACCGCATTTCAACTGTTTTCACTGAAAAATCAAGAAGTTATTGTATCTACCACAGATGAGAGCGTGTCTGTATCTTTTTCTCCAGAAAATCCAAAAAGCATGCAAAAATTGTTCTCTTCTTCCGATGCTTTCAGGATGAGAAATCCGAAGGATTGGGCAAGAGCTCTGAATATTCTCCAGAAAATTAAGAACAAAGAACTTATGGAAAAGGGGGTTTTTTTCATCTCCCCAGATGAATCGTTCATTTCGCTTGACTCTGATATAGATGAAGGCACTATTATTCACAAAGATGTCTTTATAATTTCAAGCAAAATAGGAAGAGATTCTGAGATAGGTCAGGGAGTATTCCTTTTTGGTTGTAAGATACACGATAGGGTGAAGATTTTGCCTTATTCTTATTTAGAAGGAGCAGAGATAGACGAAGATGTATCTGTTGGACCTTTTGCAAGAATGAGACCAAAAGTGATAGTGCGCAAAAACTCCAAGATCGGGAACTTTGCTGAAATAAAAAATTCAGAAATAGGAGAAGGTACAAAGATTCAGCACTTTTCATATATTGGAGATGCCGTAATAGGGAAAAATGTCAATATAGGAGCAGGAACTGTAACATGTAATTGGGATGGAAGAGCAAAGAACAGAACAGAGATTGAAGATGGGGTTTTTGTAGGGTCTGGTGCTATGCTTGTTGCCCCTTTGAAGATAGAAAAATTCGCATATATAGGAGCTGGCTCTACTATAACAAAAAATGTTCCTCCTTACTCCCTTTCTGTTGAGAGGTCAGAGCAAAAGATAATTCCCGATTGGACTAAAAGAAAATTTCCCGACCTTGTTTCGGAAAACGATTGAAATTCAATCTCATTTCAACTTTTTGTTTTTTTGTTTTTTCGGTAAAAATTCCTTAAAAAGGAATTTACTATGTCAAAGGTAAAAGAGCAGTTGAATATGCTCAGGAATTTATCTGATGAAGAACTTTTTCGCAGAATTGAAGAGCTGAAAAAAACTTTATTTGCCTTGAGAAGCTTAGTTAAACTTGAGGGTAAAGGTAATAGCGGGCAAATAAGAAATACAAAGAAAGAGATAGCAAGAATACTTACTATTATTCGCGAGAGGCAGATTTCAAGGGAAAGAGCTCATTCCAGAAAGTAAAAATTCTGCTCTTTTATTGATTCAGGTTTATTAGTTGAATTCTCAAGCTTAGGCTAAAAGCTATTTATATCGTAGATTTTTTCAGAGTAAAGCTTTTCTAAAATGTCGACGAATTTGAGTTTCTTACCGTATATTTCTTCAATTTTTTTACTTATCCATTCTATTTTTTCTTTTTGAGAGTTATTCCAGTTCTGTTTTTTTATCTCGCTTTCAGATGAAAAAACTTCTTTTATAATAATATTCAGGGAGAAATTCAGTGTTTTTTCTATTAA
>JAUQOU010000026.1 GCA_030550715.1 bacterium
CAAAAGGAGAAACCTTCGTGAAATTTTCAGGAGATAATTTAGAAGGCAGTGGAAAAATTGAAGATATATCTTCTATCTTAAACAGAAGGTTCGCAGATGAAGGATTTTTCAGTTTGAAATACAATATACCTGAAAAGTCAGGAAACTTTGATTTTGAATCCCCTTATGTTAAAGTAGCTAATTTTGGTCTGAGAAATGTCAGTTTCTCATCAGGAATAAACCGGGGAATTTTGAATTTCTACGCTACAGCATACTTGAAAGAAGACGAGTTAGCTTTGCAGGGAGAATATGATATACAAAACAAGAAAATGCAAATTTCAATTCTGCCAAAGACAATAGCTCAAATACCTGTTTCGGGAAAAATAAATATCACCGGAACATTAGATAAACCTTTCATATCAGGCGAGATAAAAATAAGCCAGTTTCAGTTTGATACAGAAAAGATAGACGAGATAAAAAATCTTTTCGCTGGTGAAATAGAGCTTGAGAGGGAAAACAAAATAGGTATTCAAGAAGATAATGCAGAAGGAACTCTGAATATAGTTGTGATTTTAGAAAATATATACCTTAAAGAATCCTTCGGAGGAATAAAACTAAACGGCAGAATAAATATAACCGGAAAGACATCTGACCCACAGATAGTTGGCGTCTTTCAGATATTAGATGGTGGATTCTCATTTGCTGATACAGAGTTTTCAAAGGTGACCGGGCTTGCGATTATGAAAGAAGGGAAAATTTTCCTGAACATCTCTGGAAAGACAGAAATTATAACTTTTGAGAATGAAAAATTCACATTGCAGTTGCGTGTCGTAGGTAATTTAGATAACCCATCAGTATACCTTTCGTCTATTCCATCTTTATCGCAGGCGGACATTATGTGTGTTCTTGCTTTTCTGAGAAGATGTAAATCGGTAGAAGATTACAAAAACGCTTTTGAAAGCGCAACATACAGAGGATTATCAATTGCCTTAAAGAAGGTCCAGAGCGCTATAACACCAGAAGACAGAGCTATAAGAACTTTCTTTACTCCAACAGAGTTCGGTTTTTTAGGAAAAGTCGGGGGTATAAATTACAGATTCTCACAGAATATATTTGAAGGAATAAATTATTTTTCGTTATCAAGAGATATATCTGATAATCTCTCTATGATCATGTCGTGGGATAACAGAAAATATGGCTACTCACTTTTTGGAAATATGGGAAACTTGGGATTAGATTTAAGAACTACGAGAAGATTTTGATATGATTATAACTATGGGAGAGGAGGAAAAAACATCTGGAGATAAGGCGAAAAGTCAGTTAAGTTTTGATGATGTGCTCAGCTTCATTGAATTTATAGAGGAGTGCTACGGAGAGCAGTTTATAATAACAGAAGATAAAAACAACGATAAAAACGAAAAGAAAGAAAGCAGTAGTACCAAGAATAAAGGAGCTGGAATTTTTGAGAAAATTATGGAGGAGGTATCAAAGTTGCCTGACCCATATCATATAATTCGTGAAGAAAAGCAGAGAATGCTCAAAGATATAGCTGAGAGGATAAAGGTATGCAAAAAATGCGAACTCTGGAAAGGTAGAACTAATGCGGTTCCGGGGGACGGAAATCCGAGTGCCCAGATTGTTTTTGTGGGGGAGGCGCCGGGATATGAAGAAGATAAAAGAGGGAAACCGTTCGTAGGGAAATCTGGAAAACTTCTCATAAAAATGATTCAGGATGTTTTAGGTATGAGAAGGGAAGATGTTTTCATAACTAATATTGTAAGGTGTCGTCCCCCTGAGAACAGAACGCCTGAGAAAGAAGAAATATCGGCATGTTTGAACTATCTTTTTGAAGAGCTTTCTGTTATAAGACCGCGCATTGTTGTCGCACTTGGAGCTCCCGCAGCAAAAGCAATTTTAGGAAAAGATGAAAAAATCTCCGAGATGAGAGGAAAATTTTACACGAGACCTGAATTTACCGTGTTTGTCACTTTCCATCCCGCTTTCGTTGTCAGAAATCCGTCATACACAGAAACGCTGGAGAACGACTTCAAGAAAATAAAGGAATTTTTTGAGTCATAATAAAGAATAAATCCGGATACACACCGAAAACGAAAGATAAGAAAGCTAAAATCATCAGAATCAGCCCTACAAAAGTATTGATGTTGAAATCAAGTTTATTTTCTGCGCTTTCCATGAAAGTTCTCACAAGAGGGATAAAGTAAAAGTACAGTGATATTAAACTTCCTATTGCCGAGATTATAACAGGTACAACTTCTTTGACCGATAGAGCTGTGAAGAACGCAAAGTACTTTGATGGAAAACCAGAAAGGAGAGGCAATCCTGTAAATGTGATAAGAAATACAGATAAGAGGAGGGAGAAGAACCTGTGAGCCGAAGAGAAACCGCGTATATCTTCAAGATATAAGAGAGTGTTTTTGAAAAGCGAGATCACAGAAAAGGCACCCGCAAATGAAATCCCGTAAGTCGCAAGGTAAAAAAGCAAAAACTCCTTAAAATCTTTACTTCCTGTTCCGAAAAGCAAAAGAGAGATAAAACCTGAGTGTGCTATGGAGGAGTATGCGAGAATTCTTTTGAGCTCCTTCTGAACAAGCCCACCGAGTGAACCTATGATAACAGATAAAATAACGATTATCTCTAAAAGGTGCTTATAGTTCTGACCCGTGAGATCAAAGATGCGCATTATAGCGAGAAAAGATGCGAACTTCACAACTGAACCAGCAAAGACAACAGTGGAAGAAGGAGCTCCCTGATAAACATCAGGAACCCAAAAATGAAAAGGAGCAGAACCAGATTTGAAAAAAAGATCAAACAGAACAAGGTAAACGCCCAGAATTCCAAGAATTGACTTTGGGTTTGATATAAAAATCGTCTCGTTTGATATGATGAAGAATGAAAATCCAAGAAGATAAAACAAAGATAGCAGAGCACTTGATATAAAATACTTGAAAGCTGACTCTACTCCATACCTATCTCTGATAAAATATATCATCGCATATATGTTGAAGGACATCAGCTCTTTTGAAATGAAAAGTGAAAGGAAATCCTTTGAACCTGTCATCAAAATTGCGCCCAAAGACGAAAGAAGAACAAAAAAGAAATTTTCAGGAAAAACTTCACCTTTTGATGATACCTCCTGAAACGATACAAAAAGAGTTATTATCCCAAAAACAGAGATCCAAAAGCACGAGTTGAAGAAAAATCTATCAAACTCAAAAATTCCAAATACTTCCTTTCCATCTCCACTGTAAAGTATAGAAAATGCAAGAAGGGTTAGCAAGGCAAAAAGGTTAAAAATCATAGAAACTATATTTTTCTTTAACAACCTGCCTAATATCAGTCCTGAGATTCCCAAAATCAGTGAGAAAATAAAAGCTCCCCAATCCTCCAATAAATCCCTTATTGTGAAAGATGCTTCCATACAAACTCAACACCCCCTGATATAATTTTCATAAAGTATCCGGGAAAAATTCCTATGATGAAGACAAAAATCGCAAGAGGAACAAGAGTTAAAAACTCCACAAAACTCGCATCTTTTATATGCTCGTTTATATCGCTCTTTTCGGGACCGAAGAAAACCCGCAAGATAAGGTAAAGAAGGTATCCTGCGGAAAGGATTGCTCCCCCTGCTACAAGCACCCCGAAAATTATGTTAGACCTCATAGCAGAAAATATCACAAGAAGCTCTCCTATAAATCCACCCGTTGAAGGGAATCCGATAGATGATAAAGTGAAGATGAAGAAGAAGAAAGTAAATATGGGAACTTTTCTCGCTATCCCGCTGTAATCTCTTATCATTCTTGTATGAGTTCTTTCATATATCATTCCTACGATGAAAAAGAGGGCTCCTGTTGCTATGCCGTGATTTACCATCTGCAAAACAGCTCCCTGCAAACCCTCATATGTTATCTTGTCTCCTGAAAAGGCAACCGAACCAAGAGTAATATATCCCATATGTGATACAGAAGAGTAAGCTATGAGACGCTTCATATCCTCCTGAGACAATGCTAAAATAGCACCTAAAATTATACCGGCAATAGATATTACCGCTATGATATACCAGTATTCTCTTACGACATCAGGAAAGAGGGGGAGAGCAAATCTCAAAAATCCGTATGAACCGAGTTTGAGCAGAATTCCCGCAAGTATTACGCTTCCGCCTGTTGGTGCTTCTGTGTGAGCATCGGGGAGCCAAACATGAACCGGTATCAGAGGAATTTTGACTGCAAAAGCCAAGAAAAACCCAAGAAAAAGAAGGGTCTTAGTCTGAAAATCAAGCTGACCTACAACCTTTATCAGGTCTTCAAGCTCAAAAGATAACCTACCACCAGAGGAATAAAACTCAATTCCAAGGTATATTATTGAAACAAGAAAGAAAACACTGCCAAAGAATGTGAAGAGCAAAAACTTATAAGCCGAATAAACTTTTCTCCCTGTTCCCCATATCCCTATTATGAAGAACATAGGTATCAAAGTTGCGTCAAAGAAAAAGTAAAATACAAGGACATTTTTTGTCAGGAAAGAAGGTAATAGAAGCGATTCAAGAAGTAAAAACAAAAAAGTGTATTCATCTTTTCTCTCCCTTTTTTCAACTATTGCATAGAGAAAGACAAGAAAAAAAAGTCCTGTTGTCAGCCATATCAGTAAAATGTTCAAGCCATCAACATATAGCGAAATTGAAAAACCTATCTTCTCTGATATAAGTATCTCGTCAGAATAACCTGCCCTTATAAAAAGAGAGAATATAAAAGTCCCAAGAGAGAACAAAAATCCAACATATACTGACCTTATAAAGAGTGAAAGAAAAGCACCGAGAAAAGGAAAAATCAAGGTGAGCTTTACCGCATCCATAATCTAATTTTCCTCCCCACAATTTGCAAAACTTATTTTATAAAGCCAAATCATAAGCTACACGATAAAAAGCACAAAGGTTATTCCGAGAATAATCAGAAATAATATTCTCACTGGCTCTCCACCGTGAGCAGATGCAATCGCATAACCAATAACTCTTGCCAGAACAGATAAAAAAAGATAAAAACCTTCTACGATTATTCTTTCTGCAAAAGAGTATATGAGTTTCATAAGTGCGACAGCGGAACCTATGAAAGAGTATTCCTCAATCTCGTTAAGGTAAAGCTTCCGCCAGAGAATCTTTCCCGCTCCGCTCTCAGGAATTTCTTTACCTCTGCCCCATATAATATACGAAATGAAAACAGAAAGAAAAACGACAACATGGACAACAACTGGTGAAACTCCTCCGTGTATTTCTCCTTGATATCCATATTCTTTACCGAGCCAACCTCCGACATCAAATATCCCCCCGATAACGCTGAGTATAACCAGAACAAGAACAGGTATGAACATAAGATATCCACCTTCGTGGGATGGTGAAAAAGAGAGTTTGAATTTCTGATTTCCAAACACAATAAAGTATGCTCTGAACATATAAAGTGGAGTGATAAAGCTTGCGATGAGCATGAGTATTGAGCCGGTATGTCCGAAATCGTGTGAAACCGCTTGAATTATAGATTCTTTTGACCAGTATCCAGATAGTGGGAATACACCGCTCATAGCGAGAGCGGATATGAGGAAACCGAGGGCGGAAAGTGTCATACCTTTTTCAAGCGGTTTTTTCTCTTTGAGTTTATAAATATCTGTTTCGTTTTCAAATTCGTGCATCAGTATTCCAGATATGAGGAAAAGGGCTGCTTTGAAGAAGCTGTGTTCAAATACATGAAACATTCCAGTGTATTTGAAAGAAGTTCCTGCACCTGCGAACATAAGTCCAAGCTGAGACAGGGTTGAAAAAGCGAGAATTCTTTTTATATCTCTCTCAAAGATTCCGAAAAATCCCATAAGTATTGATGTAATAGTTCCTATCCAGAACACAAAATCAGAGGCGCCTGATGGGAAAGAGAACAGGTCTTGCAATCTCACCACCATATATACACCAGCAGTTACCATGGTAGCAGCGTGTATGAGAGCTGAAACAGGGGTAGGACCTCTCATAGCATCTGGGAGCCAAAGCCAGAAGGGTCCCTGAGCGCTTTTTCCCATTGCTCCCATAGAGAGTGCCAAAGCAACAAAAAACACCTTATCAGAAGGAAGATTTTTTGTAAGTGAGTAATCTACTCCACCTGTGTATATTAGAAAGAGGGCAATTCCTACCAAGAATCCGAAATCCCCTACTCTGTTTACTATGAATGCTTTGAAGCCAGCTCTTGCATTCTCGTAGCCAGAATACCAGAACCCTATGAGGGCGTATGAGCATAATCCTACCCCTTCCCACCCCAAAAAGATCTGGACAAGGTTTTCGGAGACAACGATTTGAATCATGAAGAAAACGAAAAGATTGAGGAGCATAAAGTATCTTATAAAGCCCCTGTCGTGAGACATATAACCCACCGAGTATATATGTATCAGTGATGAAACTCCTGTTATGTAAAGGAGCGATACTTTTGAAAGATTATCAAAAAGTGCTGAAAATGTTATTTTGTATCCCTCAAGCGGAATCCAGTTGAAAAATTCAATTCTTATAGTTTCTTTTCCGAAGATAGAGAGAGAGAGCAAGAAAGGTATTGCAACAGCAAGGCAGGATACTATTCCTGAAAAGATTTTGATGGGGTTGAGATGTTCATCTTCTTTCTTCGCAAGAATTTCATACGAAAGAAGCAGAAGATTTATAAGAGCTCCTGCAAGTGGCAAAAATACTATAAGTATAGCCGATAAGCTTTCCATAACCTAATTTCCTCCATCATTTTTACTAACCTTTAAGTTGAGATACTTCATCTACATTAACAGTTTTTGAGGTTCTGAAAATTGCAATAGCCAGAGCAAGTCCAACAGCGACCTCAACAGCTGCGATAGCCATAAAAACAAGTACAAGAGCTTGCGAAATATAACCCACTTTCAAACTTGCTCCAAAAAATATGAGAAAAATCCCGTTCGTAGCTACTTCAAGAGAGATGAAAACAAAAATTATATTCCTTCTCAAAATAATCCCGCATATACCTATGAAAAAAAGAGTTAAGCCGAGCGTGATAAAGTGAAAGGGAGTTATTTCTGCTCCTACCATAGCCTATACCATATATCCTCCATATTCAAAAAATTTTCTTGTTTTCACCATATTTCATCTATCTTTTACTGCTTTTTCCCTCTCATGCCTATAAAAACAGTTATTACTATTGCTGATAATAAAAAAACAGAAAGGTATTCAAAATGGAAAAGAAGGTCTTTATACAGAGCAAGGGAAACATCTTTTGCAGTGAAGAACTGAAACCTCTGTATATTGTGCCCGCTTTCAGATATTACTACCGAGAGTATAAGTATAAAAATAAGCATTACGGGGATAAGGAAGAGAAATCTTGATCTTCTGATTTTTCCGAATATAAGTTCTTCTTTTGAAAGATTCATCATAGCTATAACGAATACAAAGAGAACAAGCACCGCCCCGACATATATTATTATCTGAATCAGGGAGAGGAAGAAAGCTTTTTTTACTGCAAAAAGTCCTGCAACAGATAAACCGAGAACTAAAAGATACATAACACCAAAAATGGGTTGTCTTCTTGAAATAGCCATAACAGAGGAAATTATGCTCGCACCTGCGAAGATGAAAAACAATATGCTTTCCAGATTCATTTTTTTTAAAATTATGAAGTTATCTTTTGTTGATAAAAAAACTGAAAAATTTTTCGTCAGAAATTTTTGAGATCAACAGAGTATCAGCTTTAAGACATAAATTCTTTTTCAAATTCAGATATTATATTTTTTATGTTTCTCAATTCTGAAATGCTCTTGAAATCAGATAAATAGAGCTTTTTCCAGCCGAACTCTATTCCCGATAACTCTTCAAGAATTTCCTTTTCTCTACTTATGATTTCCTCAAACTGATTTTCATATAGTATAAAGATATTTATGAGTTCATCTATATCAGATTTTATCCTTTCAAGCATGTCTATGAAAACGAGTAGTTTTTTCTCTATATCTTGACCAAACTCCAAAACATTCTGTATATATTCTTGGTTTTTTGAAATAAATTTATTGATCTCCTCTATCTCTGATATGTTCAGAAAACCGCTGACTTCCTGGGTAAAGTTTTGAATTCTGTTTTCAAGAATAACATTTAGTCTGTTCATTGCATTTTTAATAGAAGCTCTCATTTGGTTCAGATTTTCACTTTTTTCATCAAGGTTTTCAACAACAGCATTTGTTTTCTTCTCAAGTTTTTTAATATTTTCTTCGGCTTCGTTGAATATAATTAGCGACTTGAACGAAAGGTTATCTATATCTTGGGCTATGGAAAGGAGAGTTCTTCTTATAGCACTATCTCCCGAACCACTTGCGACCTGCGATATTTTAAGTGAAACAGCATAAGAAAAATAATTTATTCTATCAAGCTTTTTTAAAATCTCTTTCAAGCTATATATTAATATACGCAGTGTAAATATTTTCTCTTCTATATCTTGTGAATTGAGCTTCAAAATTTTCTCAACTTTTTCCTTAAAGGAATTACTGAAAGATTCAAAGATATCTTTCAACTCTAAAATTTTTTTATCAGACATAATAGATATTGCTGTTTTAGCAGGAATCTCGGAAGCTAAAACTTCTTTCAAATTCTCAATTTTTCTAATAAACGAGACAGTATATGTATAAGTATCTTTGACATCTTTTATGAACGAAGAAAGTTCGGAGTAGATTTTACTCACTCTCTTTCTGAAGTGGAAAATTTTCTCTTTCAGCTCATGCAACGACCCTATGCTCTCCTCTCTTCTTTTCTTTTCTCTTTCTAACCTCTTTTCAAGCTCTTCCTCAGCAGAGTTAATTTCAGGAAATTTCTTCCTTATCTCGTTTTCTATATCTGTCTCAAAAAATCTTATCTCCTCTTTCAATTCTTCTATAGTTCTTCTCTGATAATTGACATCTCTCAAATATTCTTCGCCCTCTTTCTCCTTCTCTAACTTTTTATCTTCGGACTTGACAGTTTTATAAAAATTTTCTTCTTTATCGTAGAGAAATTTCACAGTAAAAAATGACAAAACAAATGAAGTGATAAGCGATGAAAGAGAGAGTATTAATATAGTTGATACTTCATGATATAGAACCGATGAAAAAGAGGTTCTTATACTGAAATACGAAAGAAGAAATATTGTGAAGAAGATGAGAAAGAATAATTTTTTTTCTTTTCCAAGAAAGAGTGCCAATATAAATCCAAAAGGCAAAATATAAAGGTCAGGAAAATCAAAAATCCATTTACCGAAGGATATATTGAGAGAAATAAAAATTACAATAAGCAAAATAACTTTTGATATATCTACATAAATTGGTTTTATTTTTGTGGAATCAAATTTCATCCTTCTTTTACCCCCTCACTTTTTTCTTCTGCGAAATCTTTAAGCAGATAAATCTCTCCTTGCAGTAAATCAAAGCTATCTTTCAGGAGTTCAAATTTGATATTAATTTTGGAGAAAAAATTAGTACCTTCTCCTGTATCTTCTATGCCTGAGCTTAAATTGTTCAAAAACGTATTAGTAAACTGAACCAAAGAGCTCACAAAAGATCTTATTCCCTGCATTCCCTCATCTAATATTTTCTTCGCTTCGGAAATCTGTTTTTCAAGTTCGTCAAATGAAATATTTGGATTTTCAAATCTGATTTTTGCCAGATTCTCTTCTACAACATTCCATAGCTCCTGAACCTCGGAGTAAAAACTCTCTACATTTACCATTATCATCTCTATTGCTGACGAGAGAACTTCAAAACTTTCTACCTTGTCCTTTATCTTATATGCGATCACAAAAGAATTGAAAGCAAGTATTTTTATGCTGTCCAGAATTGCAGATATATTTGACTTGAACCTTACAATCATTTCACAAAAATCTTGAAATGTCTCCTCAATGTCAGAAAAATCAAAAATTTTCTGTATATTGAAAAATCTTATTTTTCCAATATCATTCTCTATACCGCCAAGAGGGGAATAAATTTCGTGAAAAACGTACTCCATACTCCTGAACTTATGGAGCAGTATTTCTCGCAGTGAGCTTATACTATCTTTAAGTGTGATAAGAGAAAGGTAAGCATCATAAGATAAAATCTGAATTCTCTCAAATGCTGAAGTATCAATAATTCTTCTGAGCTCATCAATCTTTTTAGATATTTGTTGAACCTTATCATATATTGAGGATTTGAAATTCCTCACCAATGACCGCACATCTGTTTCAGATGATTTTTCAAGAAGCATTGAAGATATCTTAAACTTAAAATCATCTAAGGTTTTGGTGATTGATGATAGGTAAGCTTTATCTTCTTCAATATTCGCTTTCAGATTTGAGATAGCTTCTTCTAAATATTTTTTGTATAGAGAAAAAAGTTCGGTCTTATCTCCGCTCAACAAACCCTCTTCACCAAATATGTTTCTATCTGTTTTAGTTTTATCGACCGATTGTGAATCTTGGGTTAAATCTTTTTTTTCAGTTCGTAAAACAAGCAATACAAAAATCAAACTCAAAATTATCAAGAATGAAAAAAACAATATCTCCTTTTCGCTATCAATTGTTCTCAGAAAAACAAAAAACTCATCTCCTTCGGGGGATGTAGCGGAAAAGAGATAATTACCAACAAGAAACCCACCCGAAAAATTTACGCTTTCCTTTTTCCCGGTGTATCTGTCTATTGCGTTTCCCTTGATCACCTTGAAATTTTCGGGCAAATCTTTATCTGGATTCACCGAACGAGACACAAATAAAACAGGTATATTGAGGGAGAAGGTGGCAACTACAAATATTAAAGGTAGAAATATCACCCATCTCAAAAAAACAGATACCCCTGAGCTTATATCAATGAATAAGAACATAGTGAGAAGATAAAGAGGTGTTTTGGAATATATTGCGACAAGGTAGATGAGAAAAGAAGTTATTGCGATAAGATATATGTTTTCTCTCTGAGAATATAATCTTCTTGAAAATAATATTTCAAAAGAAGATATGATAAGGAATGGTATGGAAAATTCCGGAGAGAGAATTTTAGAGTAATCAACAATGCAAACAGCGAGCAACTTCAACACAAATCTTATAGCGTAAAGCCAGGACATAGGTATATAAAATTAGTTTAAATATTCCTTCTGAATTTTACAATAAAATAGATAGCTCCATTAAGATATAAAAACTTTTCTGAAATTTGCGAGCACAGCTGAATATGTCAGAAGAAAAGGCGAACCCAAAGTTGTTATCTCACCGTTTGAAAAGAATCCAGCCATAGAACAATTCAATTTCCTTTTTACTATTGATATATCATGATTTTTCCTTCCGAAAAACTTTCTTCCTCTTGCCAAGCAATTGAAAATCATGCAAAAATCATAAGATAAGTTAGGGCTAATAGATGAAAACTCTATTTTAGAATTTTCATCTGCATATTTCCGAGACATAACCGCAAACACGATGTTTTTCCCCACCTCTACTTCTCCACCAATATATATGTATCCATTTTTGACATCTAAAATCGGATAGAACCGGAACAGCTCTAATCTGCTTTCAATTTCAACTCCGACAAACCAGGGTAGTTTTCCTATATCAGGATCTTCTGCAATTATTTCAGATGCAACATCGTTCAACACATCAGAAGCTAACTCTCCGTCTATCTCTTCTATGACATTGTTTTCCGATGATGTTACTATAAACTTACTGCTCACAATTTTACAGCTCTGAGCAATTCTTGCGTTTCCCTCAACACCTTCTAAAAATACTCCGCTTATCGCATAGCTTCCTATTGAGCCATTTTCAAAAGTGAAGATAGGAGAATTTCCATAAGAACTCGCTACTCCACCAGTTACAAAAAGGTTTTCGCTTTTTGCCTCTTTTATTCCGCTCAAAATCTCGTCTATGTTATAAAAAGGTGTTGGAAAAAGAATAAGAGATGAAGGGATGTCCGTAGCAAATCTTTCTGCAATTTTTCTGCCCAAATCTCTTAAACCTATCTGTGGAACGGAAAGCGAGAAACTTTCACATCGGATATACCTTTTATCTATCGCAAGAACAGATATTCCAGATTCTTCTCCTTCAAATTCCCCCTCATCTGTTATATTTCCGCCAACAGAGACACCGATATTATCTATATCTGAAAAAAAATCAATTACTTTTTCCACATTGTATTTTGGGCTGAGGAAAACTATAAGCATTATATCTTTTTTTCTTGGGGATTCAAGTTTGTTCAGGACTTCATCTATGATGCTTTTGCATGCTTTTTCTTCGTTTTTCAGGTTAGAGAAAGAGGTTGCACAAAACACAAAGATTTTGTGGGTAGGGCGGGACTTGAACCCGCACGGGGGTTTGCACCCCCAGGGGATTTTAAGTCCCCTGCGTCTACCATTCCGCCACCTACCCCCATTACAAAAAAATTATTTTATTACCTTCGTAAAAAAATATCTTCTTTTACAAAATATGACCTCCCCAGCTCAATAATTAAAACACAAAGTTTCTAAAATATCGCTGAAATCTGCGAAGAACTATCTCCTCTTCTTCTTGAAAAAAACCTCTTATCTTCTTTAACACATATTTTAACCTCAAAAATATTTTTTGCAGAAAACGATTTGAGTATGGCTTTACAGCAGGAAGCAAGGTCAATAAAAATCTTGTGGTCAATAAAACTCATAAATACTCGGTGGCTAATACCTCTTTCCTTTGCGAATCTTATGAAAATATCGGCTACATCTTCTTTAACTTCATAGCATCTTCCACAAATGTGAGGTCCGATAACAAATGTTATTTTTGAAAAATCCTCACCCATAATTTTCACTTTCTCATAAAGGTTTTCAACTATACTGTTTGTCAGACCTCTCCACCCGGAGTGAAAGCAACCTTTTATCTTTTCTGATGCGAAAAGAACCGGAAGACAATCTGCTGTCTTCACACCAAGAGATTGCTTTACGCTCCTATAAGAAACCAAACCATCAAAAAATTCAAATCTGCTATATTCATCTGGATAAATTATATTCGTTCCCGTATGATTCTGTCTTGCAAGAACCAATTCGTTTATGAATTCTTCTGTGATTTGAAAATTCCCGAAAAAGAAAATACCTTTCTCTCCTGTTGGAAAATCAAATTGTATTCCTGAATCTATCTCGTGCATTTTTGAGTTAATTTTATGCATGGTAAGAAAAATTTTTTACTCTCACTATGAATTTTCTTACTTTTTCAGGAGATTTTCTCCCTGGATAATCCTCTACACCAGATGCGACATCAACACCATAGGGCTTTAAAATTTTGAGAAATTCCACAACATTTTCTGGATTTAACCCACCAGATAATATGTAATTTAGCCCAAATATCTTGCCTTCACTATCTAATATAGTTTTCAGTTTTTCTAATGAGAAAAGAGAGCTTTTTGCTCCTTTGAGTTTAGAAGATGAATCAACAAGGAAAAGGTCAACATCATCTGAAACTTGACTGCAAAGCTTTACTGAATCTTCAACTTCGGGAAAAATTGTCTTTATGACTTTCAGACCGAGTTTTTTGAATTCATTTATAATTTTTCCTTCCTCCATTCCGTGTAGTTGAACGAACTCAAAATGCTCTGCAAAGAATTCAAGATTTTTCATCTCTGGATTTGATAGTACAGCCACCTTTTTCGCGCGAGTTTTCAATTTAAAGACATTTGAGTTTTTCTCTACATATCTTGGACTTTGCATAACAAATACGAACCCGAGCATATCTGCCCCTTCCCTATCGCATAGCAGAACATCTTCCTCATTTGTCAGACCACATATTTTCACAACCATAAAATCAGATACGAAAAAGTATAAGCAAAGCAAAAAGTATATTCAGGATTTTTATATTTTTTATTGTATCGGAAAATCAAATCAAAGGGGATTGAGCAAATATGGAAATCACTTTGTATATACTACTTTTTGTTTTATTCTTTTTTGTCTCATTTGCACTGACAGAAATGAGAATATTTTTTATTCTGCCAAAGAGTTTTTTTATTATTCCTGCAATTATTTTTATTACCATCTCTTTACTACATATTTTCGGAAGAATAGATGCTATTGCTTTCGCTATAATTACTCTTTCACTCATTATTTTGAGCTTTATAATTTACAGAGAGTTTATCTCAAAGATATTGAATTTCAAGCTTGAGTTAAAATACATAAAAGATAAAATATCAGAAAACACAGAAGAAGATGAAGAAAAAACACCTTCTACAGATATTTCAGAAGAAAGAAGAAAAAAAATTGGTATTCCAGAATTATCAAAAGAGTTAGAAGAAATATTTTATACGATACTGAAAACCCGAAAAGAAGTCAAAGAAAAATTGGTCTCTGCTGATAAGCATGAAAAATTTATCATTTACCTCACAAACTTCATAAGATACTCAATTACGGAAACAGATAGATATAAGCTTTTCAGAGAAGTAGGAAATTTTTTGGAGTACATACTACCCCAAAACGAAATAGGTATAGCTATCTTTGAAAAGAGTCCCGAGGAGAAAATAATAACAGAAACCGAAAAAAGAGAAAAAATAAAGATAATCAAAGGAGAGGAGTTTTTGAGCAAAATCATAGATAGAATAGAAAAAGGAACAATAGACGAAGAGAAAGAATATACTTCATTTGCATTATCTAACGGTGAAAAGTATGGATTTATAGTAGTAAGAGGAGAACTTGATGCGAACAAGAAAAATCTGCTCTATCTTACCTCAAAATTAACAGAAGCTATACTCAAACGCATAGAAACCGAGGAAGAGCTGAAAATAAAAGCTATCACAGATCCACTTACAGGAATTTACAACAGAAGGTATTTTATGGCTCGCTTAGAACAGAACTTCTCAAAATACAGAAGAACTCAGAAGAACTATGTTGTAGCTATATTTGACATAGATAAATTCAAGTCGATCAATGATAAGTATGGTCATACAGTAGGAGATGAGATTTTGAAAAAATTCTCTTTTATTTTAAAGCAGAATGTGAGAGGATACGATATACCTGCAAGGTTCGGAGGAGATGAGTTTGTTCTTCTTCTTGATGAGATAGAGAAAGAAGAAAGCTTATCTGTCATAAGAAGGATAACAGGAAAGTTCAGTTTGTATCAGGAACTTAAAGCTATTCTTGGGGAAAGTCCAACTGTGAGCTGGGGATTATGTGCTGTGAAAGAAGCCGATTCAAACTATGAGGAGATAATAAAAGTTGCAGATAAGAGATTGATCAAAGCAAAACATCTTGGGGGAAATCAGGGAGTTTGGGAATAAAATGTTTTAAAGGGAACTCGTTAAGTATTTCGGATATAAAACCGTATATGATGAGTTTTTCTGCTGTCTCTCTATCAAGACCCCTTGACATAAGATAGAAGAGCTCTCTTTCTCCTACCCTACTGCAAGATGCAGAGTGCTTTGCCTTAACGATGTTCGTTCCTATATTCATTGATGGGATAAGAAAGTTTTTAGCTTTTTCCGAAAGAATAAGCGACTTACCCTCAACATAAGAGTCAGAATCAACCGCTGAATTCTCTATCTCCGCATCTTCAAGGAAAGCTATTTCAGAAGCATCTTTCAAAATGATTCGTGAAGATAAAAAACTTTTTGTTCTTTTACCTCTGTGAAAAACTTTGTAATTTACTTCAAGTTTTTTCTTACCTTCTCCAAGGCACAGGTGAAAATCTCTCAAAGAGCTATCGTTCCCATCAAGATACACCTCTTGTGAAACTAATGTTTTTCCCAACCCCTTCCATATATTTCCTCCATACATATCAGAGTTTTCGGAAATGAAAAAAATTTTTTTCTGAACAACAAGAGATGATTCTTCTGTGTTTTCTAAAAATAGAAGTTTCAGAGAGCTTGACGGTTTAAGAGAAATCTTTGTGATGTTAAAGGATGAGGATTGCTGAGGTGTATTCCAGAGTTCAAAGAGGTTTAAAGATAGACCGCTCTCTACCGTTATAGAGATTGAGCTAACATAGTTTGTTTGATTTTCTCCGAATATCAAGAAGACATCTGAGTTTTCAAAAATGAAAAGAGATAATTCTTTTGTCTCAAAACTGACATCTCCGATTTTTGCTGTGGATGTACCGATGGCAAATTTTGCGTTTGAATTAGCAATAAAAGTTCCCTCATCTACAAAAACGAAGACCTGATTTCTTTCTCTTTCTTTGTTGAAGAGTTTGAGTAAGGCAGAGATTTTGGTTTGGTTATCTGATTTTCTCCATTCAATACTTTTAAGGTTATCTGGGAGTTTTACCCTTATATATTTTCCTTTGACTTCTTGCATTCAATTGATTTTTATAAGGTTTTGGTTATTTTAGGGATTCTTCTATAAACTGTTTGAGTTTAGATTTTGGGGCTGCGCCGACCATTCTTCCCAGTTCTTTTCCAGATTTAAATATAACGAGAGTTGGAATAGAGAATATTTTGAATCTTGAAGCGATATCGGGGTATTCATCTACGTTGAGTTTTCCTATTCTTATTTTTTCACCATCTTCTTTTTCTATTTCTTCGAGTATTGGAGCTATTGCTCTGCATGGAGCGCACCAAGCAGCCCAGAAATCGACGAGGATTGGTTTTTCTGAGTTTATTTCTTTATCAAAGTTTTTGTCATCAAGTTGTATTGCCATTTTGGTTTTGGGTGGTCGGGGCGACCGGATTTGAACCGGCGACCTTTGGCCCCCCATGCCAACGCGCTACCTCTACGCCACGCCCCGATTTACCCTATTCCTAAAAATATATGTATCCAACAAAACAAAAGCCAAATTTCTAAAAATATCAGTAATACAATCGGCAAACAGGTAGCGAGAAAAAATGAAAACAGCAAAAAATAAAGTCCTTGAGTTTTTGAAACTTTCAAGACCTTTTCAGTGGCATAAAAATGTTTTCGTCCTCGCTCCTCTTTTTTTCTCCTTTTCGTTCTCAAAAGAAAAAATCCTGAAATCATTAATCGCTTTCATATGCTTTGTACTCTCATCATCTTCTGTCTACTCATTGAACGATGTTATCGATTACGAAAAAGATAAAAACCACCCCGTAAAGAAAAATCGTCCAGTAGCAAGCGGAACTATATCAAAAAAAGAAGCAATACTCTTTTCGTCCTCACTTCTGATGCTTTCTCTTATCATTGCAGATAATATATACATCAAAACAGTAATTGTGATTTACTTTTTACTCAATGTCATATATTCACTAGGTATAAAAGGCAACACACCAGCAGATATAATAATCGTCTCCCTTGGATTTGTAATAAGAGTAATTGCAGGAGGAATAGCTATATCTATCAAGCCCTCATCGTGGCTTATCACATGCACATTCTTTGTATCACTTTTTATTTCCGCAATGAAAAGAGAAGCAGAAACTCCGGGACACTCAAAAATCTATGAAACCATCGGTTTGATATCCGCTACCTTGACAATTATTTTCTTCACGATGTATGTTGTCGTAGAAAGAGAAAGCTACTTCCTCCTCATTTCAATAATACCAGTTGTATTTGGAATAATAAGGTATTACATAGTAGCAGAGCAGAACAAGGGAAAAGACCCTTCTCTTCTTGTCGTAGATAAACAGATAATCGGAGCTGTAATACTATGGATAATCATATTTGTTGTAGAAAGTATATTTCACCCGCTTGAATGATGAAAAATCAAACTTTTTTCTCTCCTCTACTCGCTGTAAAAGAAAGTCCTCAAAAAAGGAAAGGATTTTTTTATGGCTGACTTTATCTCTTCGGGAGAAATCTCTTTCTCTCTGATGAGAAATTTATCTTTGCTTATACTTTTCTGGTTCTGCAATTTCTCTTGCGATTTTTCAGCGGTATTTTCATACCTAGAAAAATCGAACCTATATGAATTCAAATCAAAGAAAAATCCCCATGTTGGAATAATTTCTCTTATGCCCGGAGGTCTTTTGTATATATCTACGGTGACATCTCCGAAAGCGTACTCATCAGCTCTATAAAAATCACTTCCACCTTGGTTTATAAAAACTCCTATTCCGTTAGCGTGTCCCATACCAAGACACCTTGATTTACATTCAAAGGAATCTGAATCAGAATCTTTTGTTGACTCTACATCAAGGAGAATTCCGATTCCCAAATCGTGTCCCTGTCCCATTCCCTGATAATGGCAGAAATAAGAGTCATCTCCTGAAAAATCCGAGAGAACACCTGTTCCGAAGTGCGCAGATGTTCCTTGACAATACCAATATCCTTTGTAAGTATCATTCCCGGAGCCGTCAAGCAGAACTCCTATACCGTACCAGTATCCACACCCCTGAGAGAAAACTTGAGCTGAATAAGAGTCATTTCCTTCGTAATCAAATAGGAGACCAAGCCCACCTGGGACAGATTTGAAATCCTCAAGGAAGTCAGCTCTGAGTCCGCTTCCACACCCTTGCCCCATGCTCAAATTTTTTGTTCTATCCTGAAAAGACGGATTTTCTGTTCCCTCTTTCAAGATATATTTATCGTTGCCCTTGAAATCTATGAGAGCTCCTCCGCCAAAGCCACCAAAACCCTGTGAGAAAGAAACCGATTCGTATGTGTCATCCCCATCATAATCTAAAAGAACTCCTGTCCCAAGTATTCCAGCCCCTTGACTTATTCCCAAAGATTTATAAGTATCGTTCCCTGATATATCAATAAGCATATCAGCTCCGCCGATAGAACCTCCAAAGCATGTAAAATTACAAATTCTCTCATCATTTCCTTCGCCGTCATAGGTCAAAACAAGGGAAAGAACCGATGAATTTTCAAAAACATACCTATCGTTTCCTCCAAAATCAATTATTATCGCCAAGCTGGGGTAAAATAAGCCATCGTTATTCCACCTTTTGTAAATGTAGGTCGTATCTTTTTTGAAAGCATCAATTATTATTGTTGGTGTTTGGGGTATAACAACGACACTATCTTTCTCTCCGAGCGATAAAACAGAAAAATCTGATATATCTGCGTTGAACACACCTAGCATCTTCGGGTCATCTTTTATTTTGCTGAGAAAATTTTCAAAGCAGAGCAAGATATTGTAAAAAGATGTATTTGAGACCTCAATGATGTTGTTGATTTCTTCTAAATCTTTTTTCATCAGGAAAGAAGAGATATTTTGCTGGTCTTCAAATTTTTTTATCTCTCCTATGTAGTTGGTTAGTTTTTCGGCATAACTTTTGTATCTTGAATATGGTTTTGAGATACATCTTACGAGGGAAAAGATAAGTGATGGGCTTTCGATTTTGCCGGAGAAAACTTTCATCGCTTGTGGGGGAGGAGCGGATTTCTCCTCAAAAAACTGAATAGATGGGTCTTGAATTATATCTATTCTTTTTATTTTGCCGGAGTATTTAGCGATAGCGTAGAATATGGGAGAGAACTTTCTTGATTTTATGTTTTCTGAAAATGAGTCAAATGTTTTTGAGAACCAGAGGAGGTTGTAAAGTGGGTCAGAAAGAGAGATTTCCACCAGCGGGTGTATAACAAAGTTATCAGAAAAATACCTTGCTTTTTCAAGCTCTATTCCCGGAACACCTGTTATGCTTTTTACGAAATTTGAAATATCAATAACTTTTTTGAGGTATTTTTGCTCGGGCTGTTCTCCCAAGCTATTAATAACATAGCTGAAAAATAAAAAACTTATTATAATTATCACAAGAAGAGTTATTTTTTTCATTCCTGATTTCACTTTTTCATTCTTATTTTCAAAGCAGTTTTTTGCGCAATTTTATTTTTAAATTATTTCCCCTAAACCGTAAATTTTTCTGTCCTCTTTCTCAACATATTTTAGCTTTATTTTTACAATATCTCCCTGATTGACATTTGAAGATGATTTCTGCACAACAACAGAAAGGTAGTTTTCGGTAGTACCTTCAAAAGTATTTTCTTTTTTGTCTTCAACGAGAAGCTCAAAATTCTGTCCAACACAGCTATTGTAGAATTCTAGTTTTTTCTCATAAGATAGTGAGAGCAGGATTTCCGCTCTGCTTTTTATTTCTGACCTTGGCAAAACCTTCATAAAATAGGCAGGAGTTTTCGGACGCGGAGAGAAAGGAAAAACATGAATATACGCAATTTTTGCTGATTTAAGGTTACTATATGTCTCAAGAAAATCCTTTTCTGTTTCACCGGGAAATCCAACGATTATATCTGTTCCTATTGAAGCGTATGGAAAAATTTTGAGGAGCTTTTGAGAATCGTTGATAAAATCTTCAAAAGTATGCCATCTTCTCATGAGTTTAAGAATTTTGTTTGAGCCAGATTGAACAGAGATGTGAAAGTGTGGACAGAAAATTTTTTTGTTGCTTTCAATTGCAGAAAGAAAATCTTCATCTATTTCGCCGGGAGATAAAGAAGCGAACCTTATTCTAATACTAGAAATCTCTTTTGCTATTTTCTGCGCAAGGGTTCCAAGGGATATATTTTCTTTGTCAGAAGATTTACTGTTTTCTGAAACCTTACCGTTTTTTCCGTAGAGCGCAAGATGTGTCCCAACAAGAACAACTTCCTTTATTCCATGATCTTCAAATTCTTTGAGTTTTTGAATAACTTTTTCTGGTGAGACAAAACGAGGGAGACCGCGAGTTATAGGTATAGAGCAGAACGTGCAGAACCTTGAACAACCTTCTTGGATTTTGAGATAAACTCTGTGCCGAGGGAAAAGATCAAAAGAAAAGAAATATAAATCTTCTTCAATATCATAAGATATGTCTGAAACCTTCTCAAGGTATAAATCGGAGTATTTTTCTGAATTCTGATTTTGCTTTTCAGAATCTTTCCGGGCAGATTCTTCTTTGTCATACTCGTTGAAAAGTTTTGAGAATGCTGAAATCAGGTTTTCTCGTGAATATTTTCCTGTACCTATGGCGACATCTGCTCCGGAGTTTATAATTTTTGAGTAGTTGAGGTTAGGCAGGCATCCTGTGACTATGACTTTTTTCCCATATTTTTTTGCTCTTCTTATCCACTTTACAAGTTCTCTTTCAGCGTCTTCTGTTACCGAGCAGGAGTTCAGAAGAACGACTTCGGCGTTATCAAAATTCTCTGCTTTAAAATTGAAGTTCTCTTTTAGTTTTCCTATGATTGAGAAAATGTCTGAAAAGTTCGTTTTACATCCGAAGTTTTTGAAAAATAAAGTTATATTGTTCTTACAAGATTGCTCTTTCTCGATTCCTCTTCCCCTTATCTCTTGTTCTTTTATCATCTTCAAGTTTTCAAGAAAAATTATATTGCAATTATAAAAAGCGTTTCAGATTAATTTAATTTAAACCGCAAGACAGGTTTTATTTTCCTGTTTATGTTGGAAATAATGAAGATGGATCAGGTTTTAGATATTGCACTAAACCATTTTTTCACCGCAAGAGCGAAGATAATCAAGACAACAGTTATATAAATTGAAAGAACAAAAACATTCAGATAATCTGAAAATATAACTTTTTTCAATACCTCCGGAGAAGGAATGTTTTCAGGAAGAATTCCGGAAGAGAGAAATTCCTTCATTTTTCTGGCATGCGAGATAAAACCAATCTGAGGGTTTGAACTGAATATTTTCTGCAAAGCTCCATAGATTGTATTTGTGACGACGAAAGCCATGGGTATAGAGGTTATGAAGGCATATTTCGTTTTTCCGTTGTTTACAAGGTATGTTGTAGCTGTAATAAGAGCCATACTTGCGAGGAGCTGGTTCGCAATACCAAATATCGGCCAGAACGTTTTTATACCTCCGTAAGGGTCAACCACACCTGCATAGAGAAAGTATCCCCACAAAAACACAGTTATAATAGTGGCTATGGTTGAAGCTACGTATGAGTTATAATTTCCGAGCGGTTTTATGAATTTACCGGCTATATCTTGAAAGATATACCTTCCTATTCTTGTTCCTGCGTCTATCGTGGTCAAGATAAATAGCGCTTCAAATAAGATTATGAAGTGGTAGAAGAATGCGATAAGGTGTTCTCCGAATGTTTTTGAGAATATGAGAGCCATACCTATTGCGAGAGAGGGAGCCCCACCAGTCCGGGAAAGTATAGTTTTTTCTTCTATCGCCCTTGCGAGACCTTCTATTTCCTCTCTTGTGATACGAAATCCCCACGAGTTTATCTTCTCAACCGCCTGAACTATATCTTTTCCTATTTCAGAAGGGGGAGAGTTTATCGCAAAGTATATCCCAGGTTCCATAGTGACGGCAGCTATGAGAGCCATTATAGCGACAAATGACTCTGTGAGCATTCCGCCGTATCCCACAAATCTCGCGTCGGGTTCTTTGTCAAGGAGTTTCGGAGTAGTTCCAGAGGATACAAGGGAGTGAAAACCAGATATGGCTCCGCAGGCGATTGTTATGAAAAGGAAAGGAAAGAGTTCTCCCTTCCATACGGGACCGCTACCGTTTATAAACTGAGTTATTGCTGGCATTTTTATATCTGGCAGAGCGATAAATATTCCAACGGCAAGTATAAAAACCGTACCGACTTTCAAAAATGTGCTGAGGTAATCTCTTGGAGCAAGAAGTAGCCATATAGGTAGCACTGACGCTAAAGCTCCGTAAATTATTATCCCAAGAGCTATCTGAGTTTCGGAAAATGAAAATATTCGTGAGAGTTCTGGGTGTAGTGCGACGAATCTTCCGGCGATCAAACTCGCAAGAAGTGCGACAAAACCGAAAACACTCGGACCGACAACGCTTCCCGGTTTTATCTTCCACATCCATGTTCCCATAATCATTGCTATGGGAATTGTCATAAGAAGTGTAAAGGCACCCCAAGGGCTTTCAAAGAGGGCTTTGACAACAACAAGAGAGAGCACTGCTATAAGAATTATCAGAATCGAGTAAATTCCTATAAGTCCTATTATACCGCCAAACTTTCCGAGTTCGTCAGAGATTATTTCTCCGAGAGACCTTCCGTTCTTTCTTTCTGAAATTATGAGTATGACCATATCTTGGACTGCTCCTGCGAGGATAACTCCGAAAACTATCCATAAGGTTCCGGGAAGGTATCCCATCTGCGCTGCAAGAACTGGACCGACAAGTGGACCTGCTCCGCTTATTGCAGCAAAGTGATGCCCAAAAAGAACAAACTTATTCGTTGGGACAAAATCATATCCGTTGTTAAAAATATGCGCAGGGGTCTTTGCATTCGCATCTAAACCAAAGACCTTTCCAGCAATAAATCTGCTGTAATACCTATATCCTATGTAGTATGAAGATAGGGCTAAAACAAGTATCCACACTGCTGATATGTTCTCTTTTCTCAGCACAGCAAGTATAAAAAGAGAAATGAAAAATAAAGCTCCTATACCAAGAGGTATCAGAAAGTTCCAGATAAAAGAGAGTTTTTGAAATAAGTTTTGAAACTCCGCCCTGCTTTCAACCCTGTTCATCTTGAAAAATTAAATAAAATTCTTTGAAGGACAGCTGAAAAAATGAAAATTTTTGCAATTTTTCTTTATTTGGTTTTGCTGATTTTCTGAGCTTTAAGATTTTACTATCTTTTTGAGGTTTTCAAAACCGCCGGCGAAAGAATAAGCTCTGATGTTCTTTGCTCTCAATTTCAGAGCGGAAAGATAGCTTTTCGTTCCGGTATAGCAGTACAGAACCACAGTTTTATCTTTGAGTTCTTCAAAATCTACATCATCATAGTGAAGAGCTCCGGGATAATGCCACTTGAGATAAGAGCTGTAATCTCTGAGGTCAATAATAACAGCGTCATCTGGAATGTAATCAGTAAAAACACTTTTTTGAACGAGTATATCATCAATATTTGAATTTCTGACATTGAGTTCTTTCATTTCTGCAACAGCTTTATCTATGAGGTCTTCTGGCAATTTATCAAATTCTCCCTTTAGCTCCTGAACTTCTGATTTTGTTCTGACTTTTTTTGGAGCTATAGAACATGCTTCGCATACCTGCGAGGATAAATCATAAGTTCCTATCTTCCGCGAATAATCTATTATTTCAGTTTTATCAAATCCCAAAAGAGGTCTCAAAATTGGGATTTCTATTCCGGAGACGATCTCGCAACTTCTGATATTTGCAAGTGTTTGGCTTGACGCTTGACCTATTGATTCACCTGTCACTATTGCGTTATATTTTTTGCCGGCGACTTTTGACGCGATGCGATACATAAGGGTTCTCAGAACAATCTGTCTGAACTCCCAGCTTATCTTACCAGATATAAAATCTACAAGCTCTGTAAGGTCTATAAAATAGAACTTTGGATTATGTCCGTAAAACCATTTTTCTGTGAGCTTTTTTGCAACAAAGAAAGCCAATCTTGTTGCCCTGACTGAACCAAAGAAGAAGTGGAGAAAATCTATCTTTACACCCCTTTTGGCTATGAGATATGAAGCCAAAGGAGAATCAAATCCACCAGAAAAAAGAGAAAGCGCTTTTCCCTCGGTTCCGATAGGCAGTCCCCCGCAAGCAGAAAGCAGATTCTTATACAAAAACGCTCTCCCATCTCTGATCTCCACGCGAATTTCTATATCTGGATTTTCAAGGTCAACACCTGCGGAGTGAGGTTTCAGAAAAGCCCCGAGTTCTCTTGCAAACTGCTCTGAAGAAAAATCATGTTCCCCTGACCTGCTCACTCTTACCGCAAACTTCTTACCTGAAACCATATCTTTTGTTCTCTCTCCGATTTTGTGAACAAGGTCTTTCAGGTCAGAAAAATCAATCACTTCCACCTCTCCGACTCTCAACACTCCGAAGACCCTTTGCAAATCTTCAAGAACATCTGTATCTGTTTCTAAAAAAACCTTTGCTCCAATTATTTCAAATCTATATTTTTTAGAGTTCTTTTCCTTGAGTAAATATTTTATGTTATTGATCAGAGTTCTGTAAAATCTTATTCTTGTTCTACTTGATTTTATCGGGATCTCTCCTGAAACTGTTATCAGGTAATTGAAAATCATTTCTATTTAATTAAAATAATGGAGAGAACCCGAGGAAGTAAATTAGTTAAAAAAGATCTTCCTGAAAACTTTTAAGATACAAGCAGGCAGGGAAGTTAAAAAATTAATATCAGGTTCTCTGAGAAAAATCAAGGTCTAAAATCAAATCTGGCTTGAATTCAATGTTTTTCTCGGGAGATGAAAACACAACTATTTTATTTTCAACCTTGCAGATTGAGAAAAGCTTGCAAATTTTTTCTCTCCCGGAATCATCTATATTAGAAAACGGCTCATCTATCACAAGAACATCAGGATTTATAATGAAGAATTTGCAGAATGAAACTTTTCTTTTTGTCCCCTGAGATAGCTGATATACGAATTTGTTTTTGAATTCCAAAATGCCGAAAAAATCAAGAGCGGAGTTTATTTTTTTTTCGTCGCAATCTTTTCCCCAGATTTTCGCCCAGAAAACAAGATTTTCAAAAACGGTAAGATGACTGTAAATGTTCGGAAAATGCCCAATAAAAAGAACTCTACTTCTCACATCAAGGTCAAAAATATCTTTCCCGTATAATTTTATATTTCCTGAATCTTTCTCTGATACTCCTGATATGAGTTTTAGTAAGGTTGTTTTTCCCGAGCCGTTTTTTCCTACTACTGCCATCACCTCTCCATTTCCAACAGAAAATGTTATATCTTTAAGAACTTGGACTCCGTAATAAGATTTTGATAAACCTACGACTTCAAGTTTGCTGTTCTTTTCTTCACCCACAGTTATATTCACATTATGTCTGCAAATTCCTTTTCTAATTTATAAAAGAAAATAACTCCGGAGAAGAAAAGAATAAAAATCATCAGTGTTGAGATGCCCATTATGGTAAAATCTGGGGGTGGGGTATTAAGGAGAATCCATCTGAATCCTTCAATTACTCCGGTCATTGGGTTAAGTGCAAAAATCGGTTTGAATTTTTCTGGAATAATTTTTGTAGGATATATAACAGGAGTAGCAAAGAGCCAGATTTGTGTAAGAAACTGCAGAGTATATTTTACATCTCTGAATTTGACATTCAGGGCAGATAGCCACAGGGCAACTCCAAGAGCGCAGAAGATTTCCACAAAAAGAAAAACCGGAAAGAGAAATAGCTTTGCCGTTGGTAGTATTCCGTAAAAAATCATAAGAATTATGAGAATTGAGAAAGCGGAGAAGAAATCAACAAGGGCAGAAATTATAACAGATAGAGGGAGAATAATTCTTGGGAAGTATATTTTTGATATTATAGAGAGGTTGTTTACAACGCTCATACTTGCATCGTTCAGAGCTCTTGCGAAAAGTTGCCAGGGGACAAGGGCTGAATAAGCGAAGATAGGGTAAGGCACATTTTCAGAAGGAATTTTTGCGAACTTGCCGAAAATCAGCGAGAAAATAACCATCTGCGCAAAGGGTTGTATAACAGCCCAGCCAAAACCTATGATTGTTCTCCTGTATCTCACTTTTATATCTCTTATAGCGAACGCAAAAAGCAGTTCTATTCTGTTTACTACCTCTTTTAGATTTATCGTTTCAAAAACAGAAGAAGGCGGTTTTATAATAAAAACTTCTTTCTCTTCACGCATAATGTTAAGTTTTTAACTTTTACGCAAAAATATTTTTATCAACCTGATATGTTTCCCATTTGAATTTTGGCCAAACTACTCCCGGATACCCTCCCGGATAATCCATTCTCGGAGAATCAGGAGCAAGAGGGACAAAAACCTGAAAACCTACGGCATTATGAACATCTGCATGGAATAAAGGATAACTATCTTTTTTCATCTCCACCAGCACAACTCTTAAAATGTAGTTCCCATCTGCAAGTAGATCGGGTGGTATTTCGCATACTGCCCTATATAGTCCTGGTTCAAGAATTTTATACGCTCTACCAAAGTAAGAAGAACTTTCTGATGCTATGAACACTATCACTCCCATCTGGTTTTGCAGAACAATACTAACATAGATGTTTTTTGGTTTTATTATCCAGTATTCTACCTCAACAAATATAGGTTCTCTTGAGTCAAAGGAGTTTTTCTGATTCCCGTTTTTATCTTTGATTTTTACAGATTTTAGTTTCGCAAATTCACTCCCGGGAGCTTCATCAAAACTCCATTCTCTAAAATTGTGAATTTCTGAGAAATATTTCAGATATTCTTCTACAACTTCTTTTGTATTCCCATCTTTTATTATTTTTCCTTTGTCAATAAGTATTGCTCTTGAGCAGAATCTTAAAATAGCTTCCATGTTATGTGATACAACAAGGATAGTTCTTTCTTCTTTTCTTACCTCTTCCATTTTCTGAAAGCATTTCCTCTGAAAACCAACATCTCCAACTGCTAGGACCTCATCTATAAGTAATATATCTGTTTGAAGATGGGCAGCAGTAGCAAAAGCAAGTCGTACATACATACCAGATGAGTAATACTTCACAGGAGTATCTATAAACTGTGAGAGTCCTGAAAAATCAACTATTTCATCAAATTTCTTGTCAATTTCTTTTTTCTTCATGCCCAGAATTGTTCCATAAAGGTATATGTTTTCTCTTCCTGTAAGTTCTGGGTGGAAACCTATTCCGACTTCAAGCATTGAGCCGACTTTTCCCTTCAAAACGGCTTTTCCTTCCGTTGGATATGTTATGCGTGAGAGGATTTTGAGGAGTGTTGTTTTGCCCGCCCCGTTCCTTCCTATTATGCCTACTATTTCCCCTTCCTTCACTTCAAATGAAACATCTTTTAAAGTCCAGATGTATTTTTCCTGATGAATTCCGGAATTTTTTTTGAATATTTTCTTGATACCTTCTGAAATTACATCTCTTAAAGCACCATACGGTTCCCTTCTCCCTATCTTGTAGAGCTTACTTAAATTCTCTGTTTTTATAGCTATGCCCATAAAAAATCAAGCTATTATATTAGTTCCTCCCAAATGTTATTATTAAAATTCCTCATCAAATTAAAACTTCTCTCAAGATACGAAGAACTTTTTATTTGTTTGAAAAATTTTTTCTTTGCAATAGGATCAATTAGATTTTAAAAAGATAAAACATAAAATTAAATAAAACTTACTATGTTTTTTTCAATTATTATACCAACAAGAGATAGACCACATCTTTTAAAGGATGCTATAAATTCCGCTTTAAATCAGGAGTTTGACGACTATGAAGTTGTTGTCAGTGACAATTCATCAAATGATGAAAGCAAAAAGATTGTTTTGAACTTTGACTCAAAGAGGTTGAAGTATTACAGAACGCCTTACCCTGTCGATATGTGCAAGAGCTGGGAGTTCGCATTATCTAAGGCAAAAGGTAAATGGATTTTATTTCTCGGAGATGATGATCTCCTTACTTCAAAAACTCTGAAAACATATTTTAATATTATAAAAAGTGGAATAATAGATGAGGAGAAATTAAAGATAGTTGCTTCAAGCTGGGCAGTTTTATCTCAAAAATCTAATTTATATGAAATACAATTCCTTCAAAACGAAAAAAAAATAAAAATAGTTGATGCGAAAGAAATGCTTATAGAACGATCTATGCTACAGATTGATATTATCCCCCATAGCTCATGCATAAGAAAAGAACTTTACGATTTCATAAGAAAAAAATACGGAAGGGTATTTTTCAAGTGGGCTCCTGATCTGACAAGTGGTTTTATAGCTCTTTATGAACTTGCTTTATCACACGAAAAATACATAAAAATTGAATTTCCTATATGGATTGCAAGAGCATCAAAGGAATCTTATGGCTACGGAGCAAGAAGTAATCCAGAGAAAGTCAGAGAGTTCTTCTCTCAATTTGAAGATTTTGAAGGGAAACTTCTTTTTTCACCATTCAAAAAACTCTTCACATTGCGAAATGGAATACTTGATACACTTTTAAACTCTATTCATATAGTTGGAGAGGAGAACCTGAAAAAACTCATGGGAGAAGATAACTTCAGAAGATTTTACAGAAATACAATAAGAAGAAGCTATATGGATATTATAAGAGAGCTTGAAGATATATCAAAATACGATAAAGAATACATTAAGCATATCAGAATTGTAAAGTTTCACTTTATTATGTGGAAGATCAGGAACATTTTATATGGTATTGTGAGAGAAAGAGATTATGTAAAGGAAGTTATACAAAGTAGAGCAAGACGATTTATAAAGAATTTGAAAAAAGCCGATCAACAACTTGAAGTATCTGATGAGAGGTTAAAATCTTTTCAATTTGCAAGCATAAAAGATGCAATATCTTTTATTGAAAGTCAGATAGCCGAGGTATATAGTTTTAGTTGAAAAGAAATGACTAAGCCATTAGTATCAGTTATCATTCCTACATATAACAGAGCAGAGCTTTTGAAAAGAGCGATAGAAAGTACCCTTGCTCAAACTTACAAAAACATTCAAGTTGTTGTGGTAGATGATGGTTCAGAAGATAACACACCTGAGGTAGTCCGGAGCTTCAAAGATTCAAGAATAAAGTATATAAGATTGCAGAAAAACAGCGGAAGACCTGCTATACCAAGAAACATAGGAGTTATGAATTCAGATGGAGAAATTCTTGCCTTTCTTGATTCTGATGATTACTTTCTGCCGGAAAAAACCGAAAAACAAATAGAAGTTCTCATGAGTAGCGAAGGAACAGGTCTTGTCTATTGCGATGCTCTGATTGAAACAGAAAATGGGACAAAATTAGCTAAAATGCCAGAACTCAAAGGTTATGTATATAAAGAAATGCTCAAATTCCCGAAGATGTTTTTGCCAATAGTATTGGTTAAGAAAAATATTGTGCTTCAATCGGGTTTATTAGACGAAAGAAAGATAATAGGAGAAGACACAAAATTTTTAGTTCGTGCATCCCGAATTACCAGTTTTGATTATATTCCAGAACCGCTTTGTGTAATTAACAGAAAGTCATCACTTGAAAGATTAACTATGAATACAAAAGTTCAAATAAAAGAATTTTTAACTCTTCTTCTTGAATTCAAAGATGAGATATTAAGAGAGCTTGGGAAAGAAGAGCTTTCGTTCAGGTTCAATCGCCTCGCGTGGACTTCATATTTACTTGGATACAAAAACTTAGCTCTAAAATCTCTAATTCTATCTTTTTTATACACCAAGAACATTAGAGATTTTGCTAAAGCCATACTCGTTCTACTGAACCTATACGAAAAATACATGAGAGAAAAATATCATCCCGAAAAACTTGAAGAGTTCAGAATATAAAATATACCGAAAAATTTAAAAGAATCTTATATCGTTTATGGCACCGGAAGAGACCGCTCTCACATAAAAATCTGCTATCGCAACACTCAAAAGACTCGTCCAGAAGAAAAACCCATGCCTCTCGTTCAACCTGCTTACAAATTTCCACAAAGAATACTTTATCTTCCCCATACGCTCCGCAGAATAAAAATCAGAACCACCACCTAAAATATGCCTTAGAGAATGACACGAAAGGACATAAAGCGTAAGAAGAACTGTATCTGCAAGAATCAAAAGCGAACCAAGACCCATACCAAACTTTACACTACCATTCTCACCCCATCTAAAAAATGCAGATATAGCATGCCCCCAATGAATAAAAACAAAAATCACAACAAGATAGAGAAAATATCTGTGAATATTCAAAAGAATATAAGGAAAAGCAGATTCCCCTTTGTAATTTCTTTTGAACTCCCTCACAGCACAGGCAGGCGGATCAGCAAATATACTCCGATAATAAACACGACGGCAAAAGTAGCATGTTATCCTGTATCCAGCAGGAACCCACATGGTAAAAACAGCCGGAGAAATCCACGCTGTATCAAAAGGTATAGAATACAAGGGAGAGACATAAGGTCCCCACTCAAAAAACTTTCCTTCAAGGGCTCTTACTATTGAGTAAAGAATTACTCCCAGAAAAACGACCGCGCTCCCCAAAGTTTCAGTCCACCAAATATCACGTCTTGAAGTAGCAAAAACCCTCTCCATAAACTTAAAATTTCAAAGTAGAAAAAATTTTTTCAGATAAGACAGGAAATTTCCCCAAAAGAAAAATCACTCGATAAACTCAAGGGAAACATCGTTTCTCTCTTTGGGTTGAATATAAATTCCATGCGCCTCAATAAGAACCTCTCCGTCTTTTTTTATAAAACCTCTCGTGAAAATTTTTCTT
>JAUQOU010000027.1 GCA_030550715.1 bacterium
TTTGGCATATTAAAACACAGCTATCTATGTATTGACAAGACGGTAATATTCAAGTTTAAATTCCTCTTTGGCATATTAAAACCGCAAAAAAACCCTAATAAAATCAAGGTCTCCGGCTCAATTTTTTCAAAAAATTGCGTCAAAGTTCCAGTAATTATTTTAATCATTTTTTTCAAAAAGTCAAGCAAAACGAAAAACCTTGGGTTAAATTAAAAATTTTCATAAAAATCAACAAAAACGAAAAACATTGATTAAGACAACTTTAACCACTCATTCCTTTTCCTTAATTCATAGATTTTCGTCATCCCTATTCTTGATAACCTGTAAATCTCCTCTGGATGAAACTCATTTACTCTTATTGCCTGTGCGTTAAATCCTCTGGTCTTCCAAAATTCCTCTATCTTCTTTTTGAGTTCGGGAGATTCGGAAGTTGAAACCCATCCTATCCCAAGTACTCCTGTTTCTGTAGAAAAGTCGTAAATAGCAATTGATACGGGAGAAGGACTTTCAGCGTTGATCTGTGTTTTGTGTCTTGTTGAATCACCATAAACCCAAGATTTTTCAGATAATTCTACTATCCATCTCGGAGAAACATTTGGAACTCCGTTTGATGGATTGATTGTAAGCACTACTGCTGGAAATCCTTTTGAATGAACCTTTTCTCTAACAGAGTTTACCTCCTGTACTACATTTTGCGGAACCGGTTTGAAGTTCCGCTCAAAATTGAACTTTTTCATAAATCTTGTCTCCATCCACATAAGTTTCTTTCTGTAAATTGGTATGTTCAGGTCTACTCCTGCTCTTGGTAATACATCGTATATCTCAAAGATTTCAAGCTTGAATTTCCCTCCTTCTTCTTTTGCTATGCCTTTTACTTGCAGTCCTGTTGGGTTATCCCATTTCCATATGCTTTCCATATCTACAAAAGACAAAGAAACCTCAGGGAATTTTTTTATTTTTTCGTATGCGGGGAAGGTGCGAGGGAGTTCAAAAATTATGTTTTCCTCTTTGAGTTCAGGAGAGAGAATGGGGAAGGGAAGAGGAACTCCGTCTTCATCTCTAACTACTCCTATGTGAATTTTCACTTTTGCCTCTACCGCTTTTTTTAAAGCTTGTCTTATTTCTTGCTTGATTTCCATACTTTCATAAATTAATTTAATTGAAAATTTTTTCAAGAGAATCGGAAGAGTTTTCACCTGCGTATATTAGGGTTTTCTCTCGTCAATTTACTGGTTTTCGCTTTACAATCTTCTTTTTCTGATATACATTATGAATGAGAGGATGAAAAACACAGCAGGCATTGCGAACAGGAAAAGATTTCTCAAACTTGTAATTTGTTCAGGAGTTAGAACCAAATTTCTCTGTTTTCTCTCTTTCGGTCTTATGGCTATGAGTTCTCCTCTTTCTGCGACCCAATTTACTGCATTTAGAGCAAGGTCTTTATTCCCCAGAAGGTCTATCATACCGTTTGATATAAAATCAGAATCACCGAAGACCACTATTCTTGCTTGTGCTGTTGATGGGTTCTGCATTGTCCCGTATACTGCGGAACCCTCTTTTGTTCCAGGTATACCACTTGCGGTAACCAGAACAGGAACAGGTCCTCTTATGTCTTCTTTATCTAATTTGACCTGACCTGATTTCCAATCATAATCTGCCCACGAATTTTCTGATGTTTTTGCTATCTCATCTGTTTCAACTCCCGGCACATTTTTTTCGGCATAAACTCTTCTTGCTGTTCTCATAATAACTCCTAATTGAAAACCTTTTGTTATAGGGTGAGTTTCGTCGTAATTTACTATTACCGGGTGTGCTGGTGAGGCGCCAATTACTCTTGATGTCAAATCTATAATAAGCGAGTTATCTAATTTTATTCCCCATGGACTTACGATTTCTCCGATGTTGTCTCCTCCTTCAATTTCGGAAAAGAATACCGCTCTTCCACCTGCCATCAGATAATCAACGATTTTTGTCACTTCTGTTGGAGTGAATTTAACTATCGGTCCAGCTACTATGATGAGGTCACAGTAAGATTCTATGGGGGTTGGGTCCCATGTTCTGATCTTACCGACTTGAAATCCTTCGTTTTTGAGGTATTCGGCAAACTTTGAAACTCCGAAGGGCTCGGGATTATTCGGGTCTTTTTCTCCGTGTCCTTCTGTAAAGCAAACTCTTGGTTCAATAACTCTCACAAGTTTTATCAGTGAGCTTGTTATTACGCTTTCAGGAGTTTTTTCTGTGTTGTTCATATCTATTTCAACTTTGAGTTTTTTGTCTCCGAATTTGAGAACTGCTGTCCCGAGAGTTTTTACTTCATATAGTGATGCGAGCTGAGGTTTTTTCTCGGGGTCAACAATTTCATAACTTATATTTTTTGATTGGTATTGATATAGTTTCATAAGGTTTTCAAATTCTCGTGTTTGTTCATCTCCTTCTCTCATGAATGCAATTACTTCAAGCTTGGTTTGATTTTGTTTTGCTTTTTCATCAAGTTCTTTCAAAATCTTTTTTGTTTGGTCTGATAAAGTGAAGATTTTTTCCTCTGTTATGTCTTTCAGGATATAGTATTTGTTTGAAACTATGTTTATTATCACCAGTATTGCGGAAAACATTATTATTGATAATCCGAAGTTTGCCCAGAATCCCGCTTCTCTTTTGGTTATTTTCAACATATTTTTAAATTTTAACTTCTGGGTAGCTCTTTTCTGAAAATCTGAACAATTTTGCGATTTTATTTCTTGCTTGAAATTATTATCTTTTATGTATGGTCTCCGAATTTCTTTTTTTATTTTTTGTCATTTCGTCATCACCTTCTCGGGCAGATGATGAATGTTTTGCTGGCAGTATTACCGCATGCGAGAGTTCTGCTGCGCTCTACGAGAGAGGTAAAAACTACTCAAAAGCAGTTCAATTTTATGATTCTGCGTGTCTATTGGGTTCATGGAAATCTTGTATGAAACTTTACGCTGTGTATTTGAAAGATATGTGGGGAATGGGTAGAAATCTTCGGGTCAGTTTTGGTTATGCTAAAAGAGCTATTGATATAATGGGGAATGGTAGAGCGGAGGATTTTTATAAAGAGGGCTGTTCGCTGGGTGTCGCGTCAGATTGCTTCCATCTTTCTGGAATTTATGAAGAAAGATATAAAAATAGTGCCGAGGCGAAAAAACTTCTTGAAAAGGCGTTTCAGCTTGCTACAAACGGATGTAAAAATAACGATCCCTCTGATTGCTTTATTCTTGGATTTATGTACAGGGTAGGGAGAGGGGTTGAAAAGAACGAAAACAGAGCAAAGGAACTTTTTGAAAAATCCTGCAAACTCGGTGGAGGGGGAGGATGTTATGAGATCGCATACGAGCACAAAGATAAAGATAAGAGGAAATATCTTGAATACTTGCGTCTTGCGTGCGAAGGTGTGAGACCTGATGCCTGCTACGAACTCTGGAAAGAACTAAAAGATAAAAAATTCCTCATCAAAGCGTGTGAGATGGGTTTAGATTACGCTTGCAGAGAACTTTAAAAAATGCCTACGGTCTTAACCTTTCAAGAGTTGTCTTTATGTCTGTGAATTTTGCTGAAATAAACCTTGTTGCGATTCTGTACCTTGTGAAGTTTTCCGATAGTTTCATCATCTCGTTATCTAAATCAACTGAGTTCCCGTCCGGTCCAAAAGATGTCATCTCATAAAATACTCGTGGCTTGGGTGGAAGAGGATAAGGATTTGGTATGTGAGCGGGATTTGTTCGTAAAAGCTCCATCTTCGGCTTTTCACCTTCAACAATAGATTCAAGATAACTTTGAAAATCAATATCTTTTGATTTGTATCCCGGGGTATTAATGTTTGCAATGTTTGATGTTATTATAAGATGTCTTTGAAATAGCATGTTAAGAGCTTGCTTATAGAGTTCAAAGTCCCTTCCGAAAATTTTTATGTCATTTTCTCCCATTTTTCTCTTATTATAGAGCAAAATACATTCCATGGGAAAATTTTTCCTGCTTTTTATGGATTGTGCGGGGTTTGATAGTGGGATCTTTTTTCAATGGTATTTAGTTCTTTTTTCAATTTTCTCTTTTATTTTTTTGAGTTCCTCTTTTTCTTCTCGTGTCAGATTTTTGGGTGAAGAAATTTTAACTTTGAGATACATATTGCCTCTCTTTCTGTCTTTTCTTGGCAGACCTGCGTCTTTGAGTCGCAGAATAGTTCCAGAATCGGTCCCCTCGGGTATTTTGACTTTCATTTCTCTTCCGTCTGGCAGAGTAAACTGTACTTCATCTCCGAGAATAGCAGAAAAAGCGTCAACGGTTATTTCAGATATGAGGTCATCTCCCTGAATTATGAACTTCGGGTCAGGTATTATTCGTATCACAAAATCTATATTTCCATAAGATAATATGTCTCCTTCTCTTATGCCTCTTGGGATTTTCACCTTTATGTTTTCTATTTTTGATGTGAAGCCCCTTCCTTTGCAGTTTGAGCATGTTGTCATTTTCCTTCCATATCCTTTGCATTCGGGACAGGTCTGACTGAACGAGAAAAATCCACGCGTAAATCCTATCATTCCTTTACCTCCGCACCTTTTACATGTATCTACTTCAACCTGTCCGAAACCATCGCATCTTGGACATGTATCCCTTTTTTCAATTGTTATTTCTCTTTCAACATCTTCATCTTGATAGATGTCTTTCAAGGTGAGTTCAAGTATGACCTTCTGTTTTTCTTCTGCTACTCCTTTTCTTTTTCTCTGTGTTCTTGTTCTTTCTCTTCCTACTCCGAAGAATTCATCAAGTATATCTGAAGCGAATCCGAACAGGTCTTCTCCAAACACCTGTTTTACAAATTCATCAAAGTTTGTGAAGTTATATGTTGTTGTATATTGTTCTCCGAAATTACCTTTCAATCCCGCTTCCCCATACATATCATATATTCTTCTTTTTTCAGGGTCAGATAAAACCTGATACGCTTCGTTTATTTCTTTGAATTTTTCTTCTGCTTCTTTCTTTTTTTCCGGGGGTACTCTATCTGGGTGCCATTTTTTCGCAAGTTCCCAGAAAGCTTTCTTTATCTCCTCCTGAGAAGCATTTCTTGGAACTCCTAAAATTTCGTAGTAATCTTTCCCATTCCTCATAATTACTCCAAATTTATTATTCTAATAAATCACGACGGGATTTTGTTTTTTGTGTAAAAATTGAGCTTTCTGCTTAAACATTTTTATCAAATCCGCTATTTTCTTTTTTTGTTTTATCTGCTTAAACTTATTGCTTAAACTTATTTTTAGATTTATGAATCCCTATGAGATAGAAAAGAGGAGTTATGAGATTATAAGGGGTTATCTTCCGCGCGATATTTTCAGAGATGAAGATGAATACGAGCTGGCTGTAAGGATTGCACATTCAACCGCTGATATAGAACTTGCAAAATCGCTTGTGATACACGAAAAATTTATTCAATCTTCTCTTTCTGCTATTGAAAAAGGACTTCCGATATTTGTTGATGTTGAGATGGCTCGATGTGGATTGATAAACTACGCATCTTCTATTGGAGTTGAGATCATATGCGCTATATCAAGGCAAGATGTTGTTGAAGAGGCGAAGAAAGAAGGTATTACAAGGTCAGCGATGGCGGTCAGGAAAGTTCTGAGTGAATCAGAAGTCGGACTTGTTGTCTGTGGAAACTCTCCAACTTTTCTCCTTGAACTCATAGATATTGTCGAAAACAGAAGGGGCTTTATTCCAAAATCTATTATAGCTCTTCCTGTTGGATTTGTTTTAGCCGAAGATGCAAAGAGAAAACTCGCGGAAAAAGAGAATTTTCCTGTTCCTTTTTTGACAAATCTCTCTCCTCGTGGCGGAACTCCCCCTGCGGTATCTGCAACCATATTTCTTTTGAACAAAGTAAGGAGCAAAAAAGGGATCTCACCATCTTATGGTCAGCATTCAGTATAAAAACCAAATAATATCATACTTTCTGATTATATCAAGTCCCCTTTTCTGAATGATAAAATTATTTATAATGAAAAAGAGCGAAGGATTTTCATCTACGCAGGAGAAAAATTCTTACGATTTTGAAAGAGAGGTTAAAGAGGCGATTTTATCTCATCCTTCTCGTGATAAAGATATAAGACCTTGGGGAGGATTCATAACATTGTGGGAAGATAGAAATTTCAAAGTCAAAATACTTTTTGTTCTTCCGGGAAAAAGATTGAGTTTGCAAAGGCATAAATTCAGGAAGGAAAAGTGGATGATAGCAGATGGCTCTGCTCTGATAACAAAAGGAGATAAAAAGTTCATTATGGAAAAAGGAAATACCGTTATGGTTGAGCAGAACGAACTTCACCGAGTCGAGAATATATCAAAAGATAAAGTCCTCAAAATAGTTGAGATATGGATGGGCGAAAAACTTCTTGAAGATGACATAGAAAGATTGGAAGATGATTTTGGCAGAGCTTAATTTTTCATGTACGATAGAAAAATATTATTTATTTCCCTTCTTATTTCTGCTTTCCTTCATTTACTTTTGATTTTTATAATACCTTCTATAACAGGTAAGAAAGAGGAGAAAAAAATCGTTTGGGTAAGTTTAGAGTCAAGAACTGCAAGTGGTTCATTTCCTTCAAGTTCTCTCCCGTCTGCGCAAGCAGAAAACAAAATTCAAGATAAAGGAAATCCAAAATCACAAGATATAAAGAGCGAACAGAAACTTGAACCATCAGAAAACAAAGTTGGGGATAAAGATTCTGCTAGAAATGAAGAACCGCTCAGAAAAACCGAGAGCCCAAAAACAAAAAGTGAAGAAAGCAAGAATAAATCAAAAGAACTTCTGAAAGAGAAGCAAAACAAATTTTCTGATTTTCAGAAATTGAAAAATAATAGCGGAGTGAAAACGAAAAAGAAATCAGAAAAATCTTTGGCAAATCAGAAAGAATATGAAAAAAGTCAAATTCGGGTTGGACAAGATAAGAGGCAAAAAGAGCGGAAATCTTTGGCAAGCCAGAGTTCAAAAGATTATGGTTCTAACAATACTGCAAAAAATACAAAAACAGAGGATAAAAAAGGTATAAATGCCCAAGCTAATTACGAGGAGATTCAAAAAACCATAGAAAATCTCGTAAAGCAATACGGTGCAGGTGGAGGAAGAGCAGGAGCAGGTGATGGTGAAGAAATATCCGGTGAAGATTTAGCAAAGGTAAAATCTATATACGGAGAACTTATACGAGATATAGTGCAGAAGAACTTCAAAGTTCCCCCATCTCTCCAGAAGGAAAAACTCGTCTGTGTTGTCTACATTGGATTAGATGAATCTGGGAATATATCGGATATCAGGATTGAAGAGTCATCTGGTAATCCGAGTTTTGATTCCTTTGTTATGAAGGCGATTTCTGATTCTGCACCTTTTCCCGCTCCGCCAAAAAAACTCTCAATATATATCAGATTCTCCAACAGAGATTGAGCAAAATTTTTAAATGAAAAAAATCTTTCATTTACAAAATTTTTCTGGCTTCGTTTTATTTTTATTTACTGCTATGGATGAGAACTTGAAGAAGAAGGTTTTGAGAAAAATTCATTATGGCTTGTTCGTAGCTACATCTTCCAATGGTAAAGATACCGCTTCTGGAACTATAAACTGGCTGACTCAGGTATCTTTCAAGCCACCAGCTGTAGCTGTTGCTATAAAAAAAGATTCTTTCCTTCACAAAGTTATATCTGAATCTGGGAAGTTTGCCATAAATGTAGTTGGTAAGGGACAGAAGGATATGGCGCAGACATTTTTCAAGGGTTATTCTGTTGAAGATGGAAAGCTCGGGGGATACGAAATATTTTATGGTTCAACGGGCTGTCCTATAATTAAATCATCTGCTTCTGCTTTTGAGTGCGAGGTTTTGAACAAGGTTGATTTCGGTGGAGACCATGACCTTTTCATAGGAAAAGTAGTTGATGTTCATGCCTGCTATGACCTTGAACCGCTTTCAATGATGGAGACCGGATGGTACTACGGAGGATAAATTTAAAACACCGCTATAACTCCCGATATAAGAATGCTTATCAGAGCAAGTAGTATTAATACGCCCCAGCTGAACCTTATCAGCTGATCAAACCTGAACCTCGGAAGTGTCCATCTTATAAGAACATAAAACCCAAGTAGTAAAAATAATTTGACAGAGAAAACTACAAATCCCACAGCGTACTCTATTACATCTTCGAAAAGGTAATCTTCTGGGAGGTCAAATTTTATAAATGGTATATTCCATCCGCCTAAGAACAAAATTATCATGAGGGCTGACGCAAGGGTAAGATGCATATACTCACCCATGAAAAAGAGAGCGAATTTCATGCCTGAGTACTCCGTGTGATAACCTGCGACTATTTCTCCTTCTGCTTCTGGGAGGTCAAAAGGTATTCTTGCGGATTCAGCAAGCGATGCGATAAAGAACACAAGAAAAGCGAGCGGATTTAAAAATATTCCCCACTTGAATATACTTCCTTCTTGTGCCTGAACTATTTTCAGAAAGTCAAAAGTACCGTACAATATGAGCATTGCGAGAATAGATGCAGATAGAGGGACTTCATAAGATATGAATTGTGAGGCGGAGCGGAGCGAACCGAGGAGAGAAAATTTATTGTTTGAGCTCCAACCACCAAGAAGTAATCCCCATACTCCCATTGACGCAAATGCGATGAGAGTAAGTGCGCTTAACTCAGAGCTTATCGGCTGTAAAATAGGTACAATAGGAATTACTACAAAACCTAATATAGGAGTCACTGCTGTTATTATTGGGCTTATATAGTATATGAATTTATTTGCTTCGGGTGGAATAAAAGCTTCTTTGAGAAAGAATTTCACAGCATCCGCAAGCGGTTGAATTAAACCATATATACCAGATTTCTCGGGACCAATCCTATCTTGAACAAAAGCAGCTATTTTCCTTTCTACAAAGACCATGAGCGGAACTATGTTGAGAAGGAGAAATATCACAACAGCAGACCTTACCAAAAAAGCTACGAGTTCGCTCGTTTCTATGCCCATATACATTTCTTTTTAGCAGAAAAATAAAATTTTTTCTTTTTCTGATTTTTTAAGATGCTCCACATCTGACTTTATAATTTTTCAAGTATGGAATACAGAAGATTAAAAGGTTTAGATAAAGATATATCTGTTATAGGTTTTGGTGTCTGGACCGTTGCCTCTGATTGGTGGGGAGTTGCAGACGAAGAAAAAAGAAAAAGATTGCTTATAAAAGCAGTTGATTCGGGAATAAACTTTTTTGATACAGCAGATGTTTATGGAGATGGATATGGTGAGGAGATATTAAAAAAAGTTTTCGGTTCAAATCTCAAAAACTTTGTCGTAGCTACTAAGGTCGGATATAACTTCTACGATTATAAAAGAGATGGGCACAGAGAACATCCTCAGGACTTTTCAGAAAAGTATGTGAGACGAGCCCTTGAGAACTCGCTCAAAAGATTAGGTTTAGATTGTATAGACCTTTATCAGATTCACAATCCGAAAAAAATTCACATCACAGATGAGCTTATTGAACTCCTTGAAAGATTGAAACAGGAAGGTAAAATAAGAGCTTATGGAGGTGCTTTAGGACCAGACATAGGTTGGGTTGAAGAAGGAAAAATGCTTATGGAAAAAGGAGTTCTGAACATTCAGATAATTTACAGTATTTTAGAGCAGGAGCCAGCAAATACTTTCTTTGAATTTGGAAGAAATTTTGATGCGAAATTTATAGTGAGAGTCCCTCATGCGAGCGGGCTTTTAGACGGAACTGCTGATGCAAACACCGTTTTTGATAGCAGAGACCACAGAAGTTTCAGGAAGTCCGACTGGATGAAGAGAGCTTATTCGGTTGTTCAGAAGCTGAACCTTACTGAAAAAATTTCCGGAATGACACTTGGTCAGATAGCAATAGCTTTCTGCCTCACCGAACCATCTATTACTACTGTTTTGCCTAACTTTACCGATGAATCTCAAATATCAGAGTGGGTTCAAGCTGCGGGAAAGAAAATAGAAAACCAAAAAATTCTTGAAGAGATTAAGAAAGCGTATTATGAAGACCTCCATCCATATATTACTATGAGAAGTAGCTGAATTGTGCAACTTCTTTATAATTTTGCTTCTGAAAAGTATTTTTCTATTTCTTGAACGAGGTTTTCTACTGTTTGTTTTTGTGAGATTATCTCGGGCTTTTTCCCGATGTGTTTTTCTACTGTTCTTGCTGTAACTTCTCCTATGCAAGCTATTACTCTTTGCGATATCCATTCGGAATCAAAATAATCTTTAAAGTACAGAAAAGATAGAGAAGATGTAAATGTCAGTACATCTGGTGAAAGTTTGCGAACTTCTTCTATTTCTTCTTCTGTGTGATTTTCTTTTTCTATTGAGTAAATTTCAACATTGAACACGCTTTTTCTTGTTTTCATGAGTTCATCTTCTATATTTTTAACTCCTTCTGCTCTTATGAAAAATATCTTTTCCTCTTCGGTTTCTTTGAGGATTTTTAAAAGTTCTGATGTTGTGAAGTTTTGGGGAATTATATCTGGTATTATGCCGAATTTTTTTATTTCTTCTGCTGTTTTCTCTCCGACCACTGCTATTTTTTTCCCAGAAAATATTCTCGCGTCTTTTCCTAACTCAAAAAGATGGGAGAAAAATATTCTGACTCCGTTTTGGCTTGTAAAAACAACGATTGTTTCCCCATCGTGATTTTGAGTTTCTATGTAGCTTACGAAATCTTTTATTTTTCTCTTGTGTTTTTCATACGAAGATATTTTTATGGTTGGAAACAAAATAGGCAAGGCACCTTTATCATATATCAGTTTTGAGAATTCAAGTGATTGATTTAAAGGTCTTGTTATAACTATTTTTTTCCCGAATAATTTTTTCTTTTCGTACCAGTTAAGCTTTTCTCTGAGTTCTACATTTTTTCCGACAATAAATATGGCAGGAGGTCTTATCTTATTTTCTCTTGCCCCTTTTACTATATCTGAAAGTTTTGATTTTATTGTTCTTTGTAATGGTGTTGCTCCATTTTCTATTATCGCACATGGGGTCTCCTGAGGTAGAAATCTCAAAAGATTATTCACGATTTCTTCAAGTGATTTCACTGTCATAAGAAAAACAATCGTTCCACACCTTGAAATAGCAGAGAAATCAAGTTTTAAATTCCCTTCCGCGGGACTTCCAGTTGCTACAACAAAAGATGAGTTGTAATCTCTGTGAGTTATCGGTATTCCAGCATAAGCTGGAACAGAGTAGAATGAAGATATTCCGGGAATTACTTCAAAATCAACTCCGTTTTTCTGCAAGAATTCGCATTCTTCTCCTCCTCTGCCGAATATAAACGGGTCTCCTCCTTTTAATCTGACAACTGTTTTTCCTTCTTTTGCCTTCTCAACCATGAGTTTATTTATCTCCTCCTGTGAAAGAGTATGTTTTCCTGCTTCTTTTCCCACATATATTTTCTCAGATTTTTCTGCATACAAAAGTAGTTCTTTTGGTATCAGATGGTCATATATCACAACTTCGGCTTTTTTGAGAACTTCTACACCTTTCAGAGTTATCAAAGATGGGTCTCCTGGTCCTCCTCCCAGTATAAAAACCTTACCTTTCTTCATAATGATAAAGCTTTATTTTTGCTGATGATTCAAGATTTTTTTCAATTTATTGAGGAGCTGTTTTTGAAATCGTAATAGTTTGAAAATCCGAAGAGTTCGGAGAATTTTACGAAGTAGATTAATCTTATTATTTCTGAGAAAGCGTTTTTTTCTTTTGGGTTGTCCGTCAGAATTTTTTTGAGCTGATAGAAATTTTCCATTATTTTTATTCCGTTGATTCTTTTGAGGTTTTCTGGTAATTTTTCTGCCATTCTTTCTCCGTAGTAAAAGATATCAAGTTGCCAGTTTTGTTTTCCCTTTTTCCCAAGCAGATAATGTTCAATACCAATGACTATTGGGATTATGTTTTCTGGGATTTTGTTTTGTAGTTCTTCGTAATACCGCAAGAGAGTGCTTGTTATGTACTGCAGAGCTGGAATGAAATTTTCTTTTTGTGTCTCTTCAAAAAAATAGAAGAAGTTTCTTGTGAAGTAGTAAAGTTTTGTGGGATTACTCAGAAGTCCTCCCTTAACTTTGTGATAAATGAAGGTGTATGGGGTATATAAGAGCTTTATCTCTTTTTCTTTCATTCTCATCATAAAATCGTTATCTTCGAAGTAGAGGAAGAAATCTTCTCTGAAATATCCGATTTTTTCTATAAGTTCTTTTTTTATGAGTATATTTGCTCCTGATAGAAAAGTTGCAGGAATGATTCCCATATCTTGCTCATCGAAAGGAGTTTCTGATGACTTCAATCCATCATATAAGCACTTTTTAGTTTTCAAATCCTTGATTTTACATGTTACTGCAAGAGATTCGGTATAAAGAAGAGTTTTGAGGAGTTCAAAAGGAGTGTTTATATCTACGATTGTGTCCGGGTTTAAAATCCAGATGTAATTTGATTTTAGGTTTTCAATTGAGAACTTTATGCCTTTGTTAGTTCCACCTGCAAAGCCTGTATTTTCATTTTTGATGATGAAGAACTTTTTTTGTGTTTTTTTGAAGGTTTCTTTTAAGATTTCGGAGAGTTTTTTGAATTCAGCTTCATCTTCGGAGTTATCAACAACGACAAAATGCAAGTTTGGATAATTTGATTCTGCTATTGATTTAGAAAGTTCCGCAATATCATCGGAAGAAAAATAAGATACTGTGATGATTGAGATGTATGGTTTTGAGTGGAGCTCAACTGCTTTTTTTCTGAAAAAATCTTTTTCTTTTTTTGTTCCGGAGAAATCAAACATGAATTTGTATTTGCCGTGGAGATTAAAAGACAAAAAAACTAATGGGTTTTCTTCTTCTGCAATAAGTTTATCTGGAGTGGGGACATTTCCGTATCCGTATTTTTTTATGAGTTTTTTGGCGAAGTTCCAGATTGAGATTTTATTGAGTTTTTCAGCGTTATCTTTGTCTGATTTGAAGGAAACATGGGAGATATGCCCCACGAGAACATAGGGAAGAAGTAGTATTTTGTAACCATGTTCTCTTAATCTTATGGAAAAGTCAAAATCTTCCATGCCGAGGATAAGGTTTTCATCAAGCGATCCGAGCTCTTGAAAAATTTTTTTTCGTGTAGCGAAGCAGAAACCTGTGAAGAAGGGGATTTCTTCTCGTTCGTTGTCAAAAAAATACCTCAGCCATGATGAAACTACATCTGGGTCTTGAAATATGTAGGGAATTTTAGTGAATCTTGTAAGATCCAATCTGTACGAAACTGCATCTGAGGTAGGTACTACTATTCCGACATTATTTTTGTTAAGTTCTTTGTAGAAGATTTCAAGCCAATCTGGGGTGAGGACGAAGGTAGCAGGGTTGATTATGACTAAAAATTGGTTTTTGCTTTGATTTATTGCTTGGTTTACGGCTTTTGCGAAACCGAGATTTTTTTGATTTAATATAACCTTGATATTTTTGAATTTTTTTTGTAGGTCAAGGATGATTTGAGGAGTATTATCTTTTGAGTTGTTGTCAATTATGATTATTTCATCTTCATCTTTTGAGTTCTGTAAGATTGTGGTGAGGCAATTTAATATTGTTCTTTGGGAGTTATAGGTTACTATTATTATTGAGAATGGTTCTCTTTTTTCTCTTTCGTAGAGATTTTGAATTATGAGGTTTTTGCTATTTTTTTTTGCTTCATCTATTATGTCCTGAACAATTTTTTCAGCTTCTTTTCTTTGATTTGTGTCAAGTAAAGATAAAGATAAAATTTCAGTAATTAAGAAAATTAATCTTTCTTTGGCTTCAGATAATTCTTTTTTGTTAATGCTTATATCTACTAATTTCAAAAATTCGTCAGAGAGAAAAATCAGATACTCTTTGATTCCGTGGATAGGATATTTGGAATGTGCTTGGTTTCCGTGTTCTCTCAAAAAATATGTTATTTTATTTGAAAGAAATGCCTTTGAGTTAGGTTTTCTCAAGAGGAACATATATATAACCCAGTCAATATTCGTTTTTATTTCAAAGTTATCAAGTTTGAAGAGTTCAAAATCAACATCTTTTTTTCTGAACATAGGGAAGCCAACGATAAGGGTGGAAAAGAGAACTAAGGATTCTTTTATGAGTTCTTTTCCTTCAGCGGTTTTATTTTTGAAAAGGTCTTTATATTTTGAGTAAAAAAGATTGTAATGAGGGATAGAAGGGAGGACGTTTAAGCTCTCATCTAAAAAAACACATTTCCCTGCAGATATTTTTATATCTTCGTTTTCGTAGAGAGGTTTTGAGAGTTCATCAAGAGTATGTGGGGCGAGCAAGTCATCATCTGGCAAGAACTGAATTAACTCTCCTTCTGCAAGATGAAAAAGTTTTTTGTAGTTTTCAAGTGCTCCTATGTTTTCTGGATTTTTGAAATACTTTATCTCCCTGAACTCTTTTGAGAGTTCAAGGACTATCTTTTCTGTCTCTGTGTTCGGGGTTGGGTCATTATCACAAACTACTATTTCATAGGGCTTTAGCGACTGGTTTATTGCGCTTTCAAGTGCCTGTTTCAGAAAATAGGGGCGTTTATATGTCGGAATAAGAACAGAAACCTTCCTCTGCATATAAGTAAATTTTAGATAATCGGAAAGATTTTATCAGGGTTAAATAGGTAGTTTTTACAGATTTGTTATTTTATCGGAGAATACAACTATTCCTTTTGAGGTTATTTCAAAGGGGTGTCTTTTTAGAGAATGTGCTGTTCCTTTCATTTTCCACACCAAAATTGAGCGTTTTAGTTCTCCATTAGATTCAGATAAGTCAAGTTTTATTATACCATCTGCGAGGTGTTCAATTCCTGAGCTACCTAAACCTCTTTCTGCTGTGTTCAATTGGTTTACAAAAATAGCTGTGCAACCCAACGCATATATTGTTCTTTTGAGCTGTAAAATTATATTTCTTGGTGTTGTTGTCCTGATTGTAAAAAGTGTTGAGATTGAATCTACTACAACTCTTTTGGCTGATATATCTTTTACGGCGTTTTTCAGAACTTCTGTGAACTCGTTTATATCTGAAATATCTTGAACTATGAATTTTTCATATTCTTTGACTTTTCCTATGGCAGATGTGAAAGCATCTACAAATGCTATTTTCTTTTTTTCTTCAAATTCTCTCACGTTCCATCCGAAGTCCTCAATATTTTTTCTCACCTGAGAGGGGTGTTCTTCAAGTGCGACATATATTCCGTTTTCATCTGATTTCAAACCTTCCAGAAGGAATTGAAATGCAAAGGTTGTTTTGCCAGTTCCTGCTATACCGCTCAGGAGTATGACGCTTCTTTCGGGTATTCCTCCGCCTATGATTTCATCAAATCCCGGTATTCCACTTTTTATTCTCTTTACCATAATTTTCAATATTCTAAACGAAGAGAAGAAAATATTTCAATTTTACGAAATATAGAATTACGAAAGGTAGAAATAAGACGAAGATTTATCTTTTTAATTTCGGGTCAAGAGTTTTTTGTTGTGAAGAAAATCTTTCAATTTTTTCACAAATTTCAAGAAAAATTATTAAGCTTGAATAGATATATAAAATCAGGGAGGTGGATTATAGATGAAGACGAAAGTTCTTTTTGTGGTTTTGGTTTTTGTTTTCGGTATATCAGCAGAAAAAGTGATAGCTTGCGGTTTTGAGGGTAAAACCAAAAGAGAATCCGCTTCGGGTCCTATGTTCATGTCTCCCGCGATCTTGATGAGTCAGACCGAATCACTTGTTGAAAAAACAATAAAAGTAGATGGTATGGACTGCTCAAAATGTGCAAGAGCGATAGAGAAAGAGGTATCAAAAATAAGCGGTATTGTTGAGGTCAAAGCTGATTACAAAGCTGGGACATGCAAGGTGAAGATGAAAAGTGGTGTAGATATACAGCAGGTCTTCAAAGCGATTGAAAAAGCCGGGTTCAAGCCGGTTGGAGAAATATAATTTTAATTCAATTTTCTCTTTGCTTGTGGTGCTCGAATTTCTTTATTCCCATTCGAATGATTCTGCTGAGAATTTGTTCTTCTTACCTACCTTTTGAATTTTGACTTTTTCACCTGTTATTTCTTCAATTTTCTTTATTGTATCTTTTATTATCCAGTCGGGCGTTGAGGTTCCTGCAACAATTCCGATATTTTTTTTACCTTCAATCCATTTTGGGTCTATTTCATCTGCTGTTTCAATCTTATATGCAGAAGTTATGTTTTTGCAGACCTTATAAAGCTTATCTGTATTTGAACTCATCTTCCCACCTATGACTATGACGACATCTGACATTTTTGCTATTTCGTATGCTTCTTTTTGAGCATCTACTGTCACTTCGCAGACAGTGTTGAAAACCCTTATCTCAAATCCCTTTTCAATGAGTTTTTTTACAATTTCTATGTAATCATCAAGTTTTTGCGTTGTTTGTGAGACAACAGCGATTTTTTTCATAGGAGGAATAAGATCAACATCTTCTGGCTTTTGAACCACAAACACATTTTTCGTTTTCGCGTATGATACAACTCCTACTATTTCTGGGTGTTCTGGATTTCCAAAAATAACTATTCCGTATCCTTGATCAGATAGTTTCTCAACTATTCTTTGAGACCTTGTGACAAATGGACAGGTTGCGTCGAAGAAATCAACTTTATTTTTTTTGAGGGTTTCAGTTATCTCTTTTTTCACTCCGTGTGTTCTTATAACTACTTTTCCATCTATTGGAGCTATTCCGTTTTTGGATTTGCTGTTTGGATCTGATAATTTGAGTATATCTTCTGGGTTTTCTATTATTTCAGCTCCTTTTTGCTTGATTTTCTCAATTGCCTGAGGGTTATGTATCACATAGCCAAGAGAATAAACTTTTTCTTTTTTATCTGTTAGTTCTACTATTTTATCTACTGCTCTTTTGACTCCGAAGCAAAAACCTGAGTTCTCACCTATGAAAACCTTTATCACTTTATTCTTCATAAATTAGCTATTTTCTTGCTTTTTTGTTTATTTTCAAATTTTGAGTTTTTACCCCGTTTTACTTTGCTTTAAACTTGAAGGTAATTTTCGCAGATTCTTGACCGAATATTTAAACTTTGGATACTTACATCGGCTCTCTTTCAGGTATTTTCAAGAACCATTACTTCCCTTGAAGATTATAAGAAGTGATTTTATGATGAAAAATACTGCTATGAGAATGGGAGTTAGGATAAAAAACGGAATAAACCATGTTGATAAGAACCCTTCTTTTATTGCGAAGAAAATTCCTTCTGCTACGACGAGCATATAGAGCGAAATAAGTAAGTTTGTAATAGCTATTAAAACAAAAATTCTTTTGACTATTTTTTCTGACCTTTTGAGTATCTCTTCAGATTTCTCTTTGTATTCTTGACCTATTTTTTCAGAATATTTTTTTATCATTCGGGATATGATTTTTTCTCTGAAAGAAAGAATTAAAGATATTGAAAGAGGTATGATAGATAAAGATATGCAGAGAGGGAATATATTTTTTATTGTTCCGAAGTATACATAATTTTCTTCGTTTACCGAGAAGGATATTTCTGCATTTTTGGGGAAGGAAAGAAAAAGAGCGGTCGCTTTTTTCCAGATATACAAAAGAATAAGAGCAGAAAGAATCTGGAAAACAAAAATTTTACTTGAAAACCTTTTCGTTATACTCCTCAAAGGCAGAGGCATAAGATTTAATTTTTAATATTCTTTCGCACTGTAAAATCTTATTCAAAATTCTGAAAATCTATAATATACAGATATGGATGGAATAAAAGTTCTTGATTTCACACGGCTCCTTCCGGGTCCTCTTGCTACATACATTCTTGCTCATCTTGGTGCAGAGGTCATAAAGATAGAAGATACGGGAGGAAGTGATTTTACTCGTTATTCTCCACCTTTTGTTGATGGAAAGAGCGCTGTTTTTTCTTTTCTCAACGCGGGAAAAAAATCTGTCTCAATAAACCTGAAAACAGAAAAAGGGAAACAAATAGCTCTTGAACTTGCCAAAAAGGTTGATGTTATAGTGGAGGGATTCAGACCGGGTGTTATGAAGAAATTTGGTCTTGATTTTGACTCGGTGAAGATTTTGAACAAAAAGATAATATATTGTTCAATAACAGGTTATGGTCAGACAGGTAATTTAGCTTTTAAATCGGGACACGACCTGAACTACATTTCTTTTTCTGGTATAGAGAGGATGTTCATTTCAGATGAAAAGGGGATTGCGGTTATTCCACAGGTTCAGATTGCAGATATTTCTTCATCTCTTTTTGCAGTTATTGCGATTTTGCATGCTCTTTTTGAGAGGGAGAGATATAAAGAGAATTTTTCTGCGAAATTTATTGATATAAGTATGGTTGAGACATCTTTGTTTTTTGCCGTTGAGAGTTTGAGCAAGTTTTTCGCTACTGGAATTCAACCCAAGCCGTTTGGAGAAATCCTGACAGGGGGAGTAATTTGCTATAACATATATAGAACGAGGGATGGAAAATGGCTGAGTTTAGGAGCTCTTGAACCCAAGTTCTGGGAAAATGTCGTAAAAGCTCTTGGGTTAGACCTTCTTCCGTCTGATGCTATGACCAAGCCAGATGAAAAGGAAAATCCGGCATACAAAAAGCTCAAAGATAAGATCGCATCTATGACATCTTCTGAGATAGAAGAAGCATTCTCAAAATACGATATACCTTATGAGTTTGTAAGAGGTTATGATGAGATGGTGGAGGATCCACACATAAAGCAAAGGAACATATTTTACGAGATAGATATGGGCGGAGAGGGGAAGGGTTTCAAACTTCTAAAGCTTGGCTTTATGAAAAAGGTAAGAAATCCTGCGCCAGAACTCGGAGAGCATACAAGAGAGATTTTGAAAAGAGAGCTTTCGCTTGAAGATAAAGAGATAGACGAACTCAAAAAAGAGGGAGTAATATTTGCTTTGTGAATAATTTTGATATTTGATTTTCAGAGTTGCTTTGTAGTTTTTTTCTTTTTCTCGATCTTCTGATATGCTGTCCACTTTGTATACTTCTTGCATATTCTATTTATTGGACAACTCTCGCATTTGGGGTTTAAATCTGTGCAGAAGTCGTCTTCAAAGATATAAAATGCACCATTATCAACATAAAAAGGAATTTTCCCAAATTGGGCTACAATTTTTTCAATCTCATTTCTCATTTTACTTGCTTGGATAATATATGGTCTTTCCTTTTCATAAAGAACTTTATCTATCAATCCTGCTCTACAAAACACTTTGGCGACATGCCCATCAACTATCATTAAAGTATCTTCCATTTTTGATATTTCTGTTTTCCATATCTCATTAAAAAGAAAGATAATCCAATTTACAAGCATTCTGCAAGCTTTTGGATCACTTCCTACCCATCCAGCTTCAAGAACGGGATGGCTGTTCGAAATTTTTTGCCTGCTAAACTTTTGAAAACTTCAAGCAATTCTGTTCTAAAATTTTATAAGGTTCAATAGATATCTGAGAACTCTTTCTTGCTCATCTTTGTCTTTTGAAAGTGGGTTTAAATTCTTTGGGAAGGAGATATGACTTTTCCATCTTTCAAGCCATTTAGTTTTGCCTTGTTCTTCTAAAATCGAAAGAAGCTCTTCTTTTTCCTTATCAGAGATGCTAACTTGGATTTCTTTTGGCGTTTTTTATTGCTGATTTTTGATTATTAACTTTGTTTTGCAGTTGATTTCTGAGATGTTTAGCGTCATCTCTGACGATGATTCCAACTTCGTAATCTTTTAGTATTCTTGCATACTTTAATTTCATTTTTTCTTTAACAACTTCGAGCAAATCCACATCAATTTCATATCCCACACTGTTTCTTTTTAACATTGCGGCTACTTTGTTTGTTGTACCTGACCCCATAAACGGGTCAAGAACTGTTTCACCAACATACGAGAAAAGCTTTATAAGTCTATATGGTATTTCTTCTGGGAATGCTGCTATTCCATTTTCTATCCGATTTTTTGAAGGTAGAACATTAACAATATTCCAGACATTTAGATACCACTTTTTTCTTTGGTATTCTGAAATATCTATTTTTGATTGTTCTTTTGCTTTTTCTGAGATGCTCTTATAATCAAATTTGCCGTTCTGAAAAATTAATATCGTCTCCTGTATGTTATCGGGGTAAAAATACATGGGGAAGGGATGTTGCAGAATAACTCCGCTTCTCCTGCTTATACGAATATAACCCTCTGGTTTTATCCAAATGATTTTATCACGATATATAAATCCCTCTTTGATATAAATTTTTGTAAGGTCTGCTACGATTGGATACTTCCTGCCGTCTATTAGTATATCATCACAGACGATGCATATAATTCTTCCCTTCGCTAATACCCTTTTTATTTCTCTTGCGATTCTTGTCATTTTGTCAAGATATTTTTCATAGCTTTCAAATAGGTCTGGATAATCGAAAGGAGCATTAAAGTATGGCGGGCTTGTAACTACAAGGTGTATGCTACCGTCTGGTAATTCTTTCATATTTTCGCTATCTCCAAATATCAATTTATGATATGTCTTTATATTGTTATCTTCCATAGCCACTTATCTTACTCAAATATTGTTTTTAATTTTTCTTTGATTTCGTATGGGTTCCACATGCCTTTTTTCATTACTCCTTCTGTCTGGACTATATGGAAGGAGAAAAGTTTTGTTCCGTACACTGCTATTAAAGCTCCGTTTATTTCTCTTGAGAGGTCTGAAAGCAGGAAGGCAACAACGGGAGCGATATGCTTTGGGTGAAGCATATCTTCTTCTTCTGATTTGAAGAACGGTATAGTTTTTGTAAGGCGCGTCTTGACAGTCGGTGCGATGAGATTTACTCTTATACCATACTTTGCAAATTCAATAGCCCAGGTTTTCGTCAAACCTATGAGTCCTGCTTTTGCCGATGCGAAATTTGCCTGTCCCCAATTACCAAGTATTCCTGCGACAGATGTCATGTTTATTATACTTCCACTTATACCTTTTTCAACCATCACGCGAAGACACTCTCTGCCTATCAAGAACGCACCTATGAGATTTACTCTTAGAACATTTTCAAAATCCTGCAGAGTCATATCAAGTGTGAAAGCATCTTTTATGTTTCCTGCACAATTTACAAGTCCGTCTATTTTACCAAACAAATCAATAGCATTTTCCACGATTTTTTTTGCTCCTTCTTCTGATGTTATACTATCGTAGTTCGGATAAGCTATTCCTCCTTCTTCCCTTATTTTCTCAACTACGCTTTCTGCAACGGTTGGGTTTCTTCCTTTTCCTTCTATGTCTGTACCGGGGTCGCTCACGAGAACCTTTGCTCCGAGTTTCGCAAGGTATAAAGAGACCTCAGAACCTATTCCGCCTCCGCCACCTGTTACCACTATTGCCTTTCCTTCAAGTAGTTTTTCGGTCTTTTCAATTCCGTCTTTCCTGTCCATCAAAATCAATTTTAATTTTCATCGGGCTTTTTAAGATAAAATCCCACTTTTTGTCTTTGAAATTTTGCGGAACTGCGACCAGTAGATTATCTTGATCTTCTTGAAGAACGACCCCAATAAATTCTGTCAGCCAATTTCTGAAAAAGCCAAGAAAATCCTGAAAATTCTCGTTATAATAAGATAGATTTATTATCTTGGTTTTTGGAACGCTTATTTTCTTGTATTGACTGAAATAAAGCTTTATTTTTTCTTCTCTTATTCTTGCTCTTTCTTCTGGACTTATTTTTCTTGTTTTCTCGTTTGGATTTATCTCTATTATTTCAGAAAATTTTGCGGAGAAATTTTTTATTCTTTCTGTTTCAGGGCTTTTGAAGATTATTATTTTGTGAGGTTTTATAAGTTTTATTTTTGCAAGGATCAGCATTAATGCTCTATCTTCTTTTATGTATCCCGGCATATCAAATATGATAGGACCTTTGTGTCCTTTTAGTTTTTGTAAGAATGTTGAGATAGCAAGTAGAATCATCCACTCTGAAAATCTGGGAGTTGTTGAACCTATGAAAAATTTGAAAATTTTACCTTTGAGTTTTAGAGAGACACATCCTGGGATGAAAAATCTCTGCTGTCCCGGGTCAAGGTCTACTGTTGCCACATTCTTTTTAAGTTTTTCAACTGCGATACAGAAGCTCGTCTTACCTGAATCTGTCTCTCCCAAAACCAGAACTCTTTCTCTTTCTCTTATTCTCTCTATTACTTTTTTCCAATCTTCTGATACTTCGGGAATATCTGAGAACTTTCCTATTTTCTCTAAATCAATCATAGAATTTTTTTCTTGATAGAAAAATTAATCTTACTATTGCTTTTTCATCACTTTATTCTTTTCCAAATATAAATAGAGAATGTGAGACATGCGAAAAACTGTAAAATTAGCGAGAGAATGAAAAGATATTTCAATACCTCTTTATAGATGAACGGTTCAGATATTATTCTTATGAAATTTCCGGCGTTCAAAAGAGCGAATGATAAAAAGACAATTTTTGTATTGCCATAGAGATTTTCTCTGCTTACTCTTGGGAACATCCAGAAGCTAACACCAAATATCATGTTGGTTATCCAACCGAGAGTTATTGAGTGGATTGATACAGGGAATAGAGAAGGAAATTTGTTTGAGAGTATCATAAGGAAGAGTCCAATTACAAGGAAAACGAAAGATGTTTTCACAAATAATCTTGCCAAAAAAGGCATAATTTTTCTTTTTCTTTTTGACTTATTTTATTCCCATTTTATGAATTTGATTCTCACTTTTCCAACATATTCAAGAACTTTCACCCATTCGGAGACATTTCCTGTACCTATTCTTATTCTGAGTATATCTGCCGGGAACAATCCCCATGTAGGGTCGAATTCTACCCATTCTTTTCCATCAAATGCTTCAACCCATGCGTGGTAGTAGAATTTCTGTGAGTCGTAAATTAATCCGAAGACCACGCGTGAAGGTATATTAAGTGCTCTGAGTATGGCAACAGTAAGTATAGAGTGTTCGTTGCAATCACCTTTTTTTTCTTTGAGAACCTGTAAGGCGGATGGCATGCTCAGAACCGAAGTTTTTTCCAAATTTTTGTAAACCCAATCAGATACAGCTTTCATCAAATCTCTTGCGCTTTTTGAGTTTGCTGACGACTTTATCTGCATAGCTATCTTTTTTATCTCAGGCGAATCAGATTCTATAAGAATTTCAGAAGAAAGATACTTTGATATTTCATCTCCATCTTTTAGCTTTGCGTCTTTTAATATCTCAACAAGGAATCCTTCTTTTGTTTCTTTTGAAATTTGCCTTGGAGGGAAAGATGGTACTTCTTTTACCCCACTTATAAGAAGCAGTACTCTTTTTAATTTGTTTCTCATTGATGATTCTGGGAATAAATTTCCTTCAACTGCGACAGAGGTTGAAAAAATTATATCTATATCTTTTTTAGATTTTTCAAGCGCTTTTAATACATCATCTTTTTCTGATGTGTAAGATACTATTCCCATAGGACCTTCTTCTTTTATGAATTTTCCTGTTTTGTCAAAGTATATGAAAGAAGAGATTCCAGCAAAGGTTTTGCGGAATACAAAAAAATTCCCCAATTCTCTTTCGAAGTTTATTTTCATTTCATCTTCCCTCAGAACAGATGGGTCAAAGTATGGGATTGATATGTTGATTATTTTTTCTCCTTTTAATATCATGTTTTCTATTATGAAGATAAAAGATGAGCCGGTCCAGAGTTTGTTCTGCGGTATTGGTATCTCCTGAAAACTTTTTCCCGATGATATTTTGAGTTTTCCTTCAGAGACCTTTGCGGATATACTTATTTTATTTCCTTCGCTTTCCATCTCAAAATAGAGTTCTCTGAACGAGTGATCTTGTTTTGATATCCAGTTGAGATATGTTTTTACTTCACGCTGAACTCCCATGGCTTTTAGTTTCATGTTTATTCTTTCTTCTACGAGTTCTCCCTTTTTTCTTACTACTGAGTATCCTATGATGTTATCTTTTATAAGTATTTTCTGCCATATTTCTTTTTGCTCTGTGCTACTTGATATATACTGTGATGGAAATGCAACGAAAAAGAGTAAAAGTATGAATCTAAAAAAATTTCCCTTTGTTTTCATTATGGTATAGTAGAGATTTTTTAGTTATCTTGTGGTTTTATTTAGGTTTTAGCTTATTTTTTTGTTTTTCTTTTTTCTGACGAATTTTTGAGCAAAGGGTGTTTTTTATGAGCATTTTGTATATCCGCAGTTCATACATGTGTAGCATCCTTCCTGAAAAACGACCGATGAAGAGTGGCACTCGGGACAAATACCAAGTTCTCCTGAAAATTTTGCTTTTTTATTCTGAGGGTTATTCTCTTTTTCTGCCTCAGATTGAACTTCTTTATCTGATTTGTTTTTGCTATTATTTTTTTTCTCGTTTTCTTTTTGGGGTTTTGAGGGGTGTAGCAGAGTATCTGGGGAATGTTTTAGAGATAAGCAGAACCTTATTGCTTTTGCTATTGCGTCTGGTATAGATGATACGGTGAAACTTTTTCCGTCTTGTGATTTGTTCCACACGACCTCTTCTGTTTTTATGTTCTCAAGTGTTTCTGCTATATCTTCTGCTGGGACTCCTTTTTGGAGCGCAAGTGATATAACTCTTCCAAGTGCTTCAGCACAAGCTCTTACTTCTGAACCGGGTTTTGATACAACGACAAAAACCTCTTTTATCTGACCTTCCCAGAAGTTTATGGTGATGAACATTGAACCGTGTGGCGTCTTCAACTTCGTTGTCAATCCTCTCATGGAAAAAGGTCTCTCAAACTCCTTAGCTCCCATAACCTAAAAAATTTTAATCTTCAACAGTAATTTTATTCAATATTTCAATAGTTTGAAGATTTTTTGATCAACAGATAAAAAAATTGAAATAAGAGAAATGAAATTATATTGCAGAAAAATTTTCGTATGCCTGACTTTCTGAAAGCGGAGCTTATAGAAAGAATTGATTTTTCGGAAGACCTCGGTATGTTCAAATTCAGAGTTCTTGATGCTGAAAGACCAAAATTTGTTCCAGGTCAGTACGCTACACTTGGACTTGAAGGAGAAGACGGGAAAATAATATGGCGTCCGTACTCAATCGTCTCATCTATATATGAGGACTTCCTTGAGTTCTACATAGAGCTTGTCCCTCACGGAAAATTGACCCCGAGAATATGGAAGATGAAAGTTGGAGATAAGATATGGCTCAGACCAAGAATAGTTGGTAAGTTCACTCTGAACCCGGAAACAAAAAAGCATCTTATGGTCTGCACTGTCACCGGTCTTGCTCCTTTTTTGAGCATGATAAGGACGCAAAAATACGAGCTTGAGATGGGCAAATTAAAGGAGCCGAATAAGTTCCTTGTGCTTCATGGTGGCTCAAGGTCGTGGGAGCTTGGAATATATAAAGATGAACTCAGAGAGCTTTCAGAAAAGGTTGATTGGCTTATATATGTCCCTACGGTTTCAAGACCTTGGGAGGATCCAAATTGGAAGGGAGAGACAGGCAGAGTTGATGAACTTGTGAGAAAATATGCAGATAATTATGGTTTCACTTTTGAGGACACAACAGGATATGCCTGTGGTAATCCTGATATGATAAAAAATGTGAAAGATATACTGAAAAGAGCAAAGTTCCCGGAGAACAGAATAAAAGAAGAGAAGTATTACTGATACTGAAAAAATCTTTTAGCATTAAAGCATGCTTTTTTCTTTTCTTTTTTCATTTGATTTATTTTTTGATTTTTATTTTTTCTCTCTGTTTCTACTTTATAATTTTTATTTTGTTTTCTTTTGATAGGAGGAGAAAGTGGAGAAGACCGAGTACATCTGGTTTGATGGTAAATTTGTCAAGTGGGAAGATGCAAAAGTACATGTTCTAACTCATACACTTCACTACGGGCTTGGGGTTTTTGAAGGAATAAGAGTATATGATTGTGAAAAGAATTTATCGGGAATATTTTGTCTTTCTTGGCATGTGCAAAGGTTGTTTGAATCTGCAAAGATAGTTGGTATAGAAATACCTTTTGACCAGAAGGAATTAGAGAACGCAATTGTTGAGACGGTCAGAATCAATTCAGTAAGGTCAGGATATATAAGACCGATAGTTTTCATAGGTGATGGAGATATGGGGCTTTATGCTTATACAAATCCTGTTCATGTTGCAATAGCCGTGTGGCCATGGGGAACATATCTTGGTGAGGAAGGATTGAAAAACGGCATAAGAGCCAAAATATCTTCTTTCCAGAGACATTATGTTAATTCATCTATGGCAAAAGCTAAGGTCTGTGGATACTATGTAAATTCAATACTTGCGAAAAAAGAAGCAAAAGAACTCGGGTACGATGAAGCAATTTTGCTTGATTCAAACGGATTTGTTTCAGAAGGAGCTGGAGAAAACATATTTGTTGTGAAGGATTCGCGAGTTTTTACTCCTCCTCCGAAATCTATACTGCCTGGTATAACAAGAAGAGTGGTCATGATGTTTCTCAAAGAGTTTCAGATAGATTGTGTGGAAAGGGATATAACAAGAGACGAGTTGTATGTTGCAGATGAGGCATTTCTTACGGGAACAGCGGCTGAGATAACTCCGATAAGAGAAATAGACGGGCGAAAAATAGGAAATGGTGATTTCAAAATAACGCGTATGATACAAGAGAAATATTTCAATGTCGTAAGAGGGAAAGACGAAAAATATATCAATCTCATATCTTTTGTCAAGTTTTAATTTTTGCTTTTTTCTGAATTTGAACAAATGTTCAGGAGTTAATAAATTTTACATTATGGAGGAGAAATTGCCTATAATCTGGGAGCCATACGGTCATTATCTCAAGTCGCGGGTTGCGGAGTTTATGTCTAAATTCGGAGCAAAAGATATATGGGACCTGAGAAAAAAATCTCAGGAGGATATAGAGCGTTTCTGGGGAGAAGTTGAAAAGTTCTTAGGTATAAGATGGAGAAAAAAATACACAAAGATTTTAGATGTATCTCAGGGTATAGAATGGGCAAAGTGGTTCGTTGACGGAAAAATAAATCTCTCGGAAAACTGTCTGAAATACGATGAAAATCTGCTTGCGGTAATTTGGGAGAACGAAGAGGGAAAAGTGAGAAAACTTACTTTCGGAGAACTACGAGCCCTTGTCTCGAAGATCGCGTCCGCTCTCAAAAAGCTTGGAGTAGAAAAAGGAGATAGGGTTGGACTTTTTATGCCTATGACTCCCGAGGCACTTGCATCGTTCCTCGCCATAGCTCATATAGGAGCTATCGTTGTTCCCATGTTTTCTGGCTATGGTCCAGAGGCAGTTAAAATAAGGTTGCAAGATGCAGAGGCAAAACTCCTTATTACCGCAGACGGAACAAAAAGAAGAGGAAAATTTATAAACATGAAGGAGGTCGCAGATGAGTCGGTGAAAGATGTCCAATCTTGTGAGAAAGTTCTCGTTTTCAGATATACAGATGAGAAAATTCCAAGAACCCAAAGAGATGTTTTCGCTTCTGATGTTATATCTGATGGTTATGCGGAACCTGAGGAGGTTGATTCTGAGCATCCTTTTATGATAATTTATACTTCTGGAACTACGGGTAAGCCGAAGGGAGCTGTTCATGTTCATGGTGGTTTTCTCGTGAAAATAGCAGAAGAAGGAGCTTTCCAGATGGACCTCAAACCAGGCGATATAATGTTCTGGATAACAGATATAGGGTGGATAATGGGACCGTGGGAGTTTGTCTCCGCTCTTGCGAATGGTGCTGCGGTGTTCTTATACGACGGAGCTCCCGATTATCCGTATCCTTCACGTGTCTTTGAGATGATAGAAAAACATAAGATAACTTCACTTGGACTTTCCCCAACATTCGTCAGGGCTCTGATGAAGTTCAAAGATGAAGAGGTTTTGAAACATGATACAAGCTCTCTCAAATATATAGGTTCTACGGGTGAGCCGATGAACTACGCACCATATATGTGGGTTTTTGAAAAGGTTGGGAAAGGGAAAATTCCAATAATAAACCTTTCTGGTGGTACAGAGGTCGCTGCGTGTTTCCTCTCTCCGCATCCCATAGATAAAATCAAGCCGATGAGCCTTGTTGGTCCAGCTCTTGGTATGGATATAGATATATTTGGAAGTGATGGCAAACCTGTAAAAAGGGGAGAGGTCGGAGAGCTTGTGTGTAAGAAACCCTGGCCTGGTATGACTCGCGGGCTTTGGAAAGACCCTCAAAGATACAAAGATGCATACTGGTCAACATTTCAAGGAGTGTGGTATCATGGTGATTTTGCTTCGCAAGATGAAGATGGCTTTTGGTTTCTCCACGGTAGAAGCGATGACACGCTCAAAGTCGCCGGCAAAAGAGTAGGTCCTGCCGAAATAGAAACTGCTGTTATAGAAAGCGGTAAGGTTGTTGAGTGTGCAGCAATAGGTGTTCCTGATGAGGTGAAGGGAGAAGTACCGGTCGTTTTTGCGGTTCTGAAGCCAGGAGTAGAACCCTCAGAGAAACTCAAAGAAGAAATAAAAAATATCGTTGCACAAAAGCTTGGTAAAGCCATAGCTCCAAAAGATGTGAAATTCGTCAGTGCTCTTCCCAAAACGAGGAACGCTAAAATAATGAGAAGGTTGATAAGAGCAAAGTATCTTGGAAAACCTTTGGGAGATATATCTTCTCTTGAAAATCCGAGTGCGCTTGATGAGATAGAAAAAGCTATTTAAAACTTACCAGAGTAAAAGAGCTGGTCAGAAATTTATGCCGGGGAGATCAAAATATTCAAAAAAGAAATCTGAAAACTTGAAGAGAAAATCAGAAAGTCAAAAAAGAAAAAAAGCAAGATCTTCTGCTAAAAAGAAAGGAGGTTCAAAGAAGAGATTGTTGAAGGAAGAAAAACATTATGAGTATTCAGAATTAGAATCTCCTGATGAGAAGAAAAAAATTATTGATAAAATTTTGGAAATTTATCCCGATGAGAGATTAGACCTCAAATTTTCAAGTCCTTTTGAACTTCTTGTTTCTGCTATTTTTGCAGCTCAGGCGAAAGATGAAGTTGTGAATTCAGCAACAGAGAAGTTATTTCAAAAATATAAATCTCCTGAGGATTTCGCTAATCTGAAACCAGAAGACCTTAAAGATTATGTGTCAAAAATAAACTTCTGGTATAAAAAATCCCAAACGGTAATAAATGTGTCAAAGGAGATAATTGAAAAGTATCAGGGAAAAGTTCCTGATTCTGTTGATGAGCTTGTGAAAATAAAAGGTATAGGAAGAAAGACCGCTAATATGGTTGTTGGCGGAGCATACGGAAAGCCGGCGATAATTGTTGATACGCATTTGATGAGAGTATCTCAAAGGTTAGGTTTAGTAGATGAAGGACTTTCTCCCGAGGAGATTGAGTTCAAGCTAAAAGAAATTGTGCCGGAGGAGGTCCAGACCAAGTTTTCTTTTGCTCTTATAAGGCATGGAAAAAAAGTTTGTCACGCTAAAAACCCAGATTGCCAGATTTGTGAACTGAAAAAACTTTGCAGATGGTATAAAGCTTCCTTCAAATATACCTGAAAAAGTAAATTTACAGTTTAAAATATCTTTGGAAAAACTTTTTTGAGCTCTGAAATTATTTATCATGGGAAAGTTTGATATAACACTCAAAGATTTGTTTTCAGGTGTAGAAGATAAGATTCTCAAAATATGCGGAATAGAAGATATAAAGATTGAAAAAGTTGAAAATGTTGAACTTCAACATGTGAGACAAAAAAGAGTTGATAAGCTGTTTTCAGGCAAATACAAAGATTTAGATACGGTCATAAACTTTGAGTTTCAGACCAGATTGACAAAGGAATTTCCTTTGAGGTTGCTTTCATACTACGCAG
>JAUQOU010000058.1 GCA_030550715.1 bacterium
TTGATTTTATGGCTATTTTGTAAAGCAGCATTTTCTCTGGTATGAGCTTATCAGGGTGGTTTTGGATTTCAAAGTGGAATATATGCGAGCCAGCTTTTGTTTTTACAGATAAAAGTAGGTCGGTTCTCATTTGTTTTACAAAGCGAAGTTCTTCTGGGAGATAAGAGATTTTCTGTGGCTTTTGGTTTGTGATAAGCTTTATGATTTCTGATATTGACTTTTGGAAAATTTCCTTCAAAACCGGGTCTAACCTCGCTATTTTCTTTGGTTTCCTGTGTTTTGATTTAATTTTCTTTGCTCTCAAAATTTTCATTCTTCATTTTATTTTGTGATTTTTCAGCGGAGAATTTTTATGATTTGTGATAGCTTAATTTCCTCATTTTTGAGAAGATAAAGATAAAAACAGCGAGCAGTAAAGGTGATATGATATTTTTTTGGTCTCCCGCAGAGCAGGAGCAACCTTCTACACCTCCTGCTCCCTGACTATTTTGCGGGTAGTTATTTATTGTTGTTCCGGGATTTTGAACTCTTACACTCCATTCTTTTATTCCTCTTTCAACACAATTTTCTGCCATAATTTTTATTCTCTCTAATTTTTCTTCTGGTGGAGATTCCCAGAAGATTTTGATATTGCTTTCAAATTCTTTCAATTCTATTTCTTGATTTTTGTTTTCAAAATATGCGTTTTTCGGTTCCAAGATTTTGAGTTTTACTGGTGGTGTTCCTTGCACATTTATTTCTGCTTGATATTTTTCTGATGGTTTTACGAAATCGTAGATTTCAAAGTTGCTTATGTGTGGGCTTCGCAGAGATATTTCACTTCCTTTTGCGGTTGCTCCTATACTTATTGAGTTTTCGGTCTTCCAGAAAGTTGCTACTAAAACATTGTGAGGTTTGCCTTCGTATCCGAAAGACGATGTGAAAGAATCAGGGAATATCTCTCCTTCCTTGAAAAAATCATCTGGTGATGATATGAGACACTTTGGGGAATCTTCAAATATATTTACTTTTTCAAATCTGTATGGGTCTGAAAAACTCTTTGTTATTTCGTTGTATTTCAAAGGTATTATGACTTTTACTCCATAGTGTTTTTGGCATGTGATGAATTTTCCGGTTTCATCTTTTATTTCTCCGCATGTTTGTCCGCATCCTGGATAGCATTCATCTTCATTCACAGCATTTCTTCCGATTTTTGAATTTATAACTTTTTCATCTATGTGCCATATAATGACTCCTTCTGACGGGAAGTCACCATCAAACAGCTCTTTTTTTCTGAACTCAACTAAAAAATACTCTCCAGAATTTTCATTTCCGTAAGCTGGAATTTTTATAAACTGGTTTGAATTTGATGTTGATGAGATAGCAGAGCAGAAGCTATCTGTGACGAGAACAGGGTAAGCCCAGCCGAGCTTTATTTTCTCCCAAGGTGAAAGATTAGAAGGTAAAGTACCAGAGGGATTTCCTTTGTATAATCCATATCCCATAAGTGAGTATGGACCGACTCCGCAGGATTGGTATCCGGAGCTTCCCGCATCGTAAAGGTCTGGCAGACCAAGAAGGTGTCCGAATTCATGAGCGATAAGTCCCATATTACCCTTCGGGAAGATTTCAGATATACCGGCTGCTACGACTCCTCCTCTTATTATTTTGCCATCTGCTGAAATATATGTGTAAAAGTACCTTGACCATATATCACAGCAGTTCTGGTTATTCAGTGAGTATTCCTGGGTTTCACCTCCCTGTCCTGCGTGAATTATTATAAGGCAATCGATATATCCATCGTTATCTGAGTCAAACTGTGAGAAATCTATATCTTTGTCCGATAGCTGGATTAAATCTTTTGCGAGGTTATCTACGCCTTGCCCGAATCCGCAGTAATATGAAGATGAAGCGTTTTTAAAACCGCATCCGTAATCTGATAGTTTGAATGAGAGTTTGTATGGACCGAAAACTTGCCCCCGGACTTTGAGTTTGCCGTAGGAGTTTATAAGGTAAAAATCTCTGAATGTGGGGAAAGTGTAGTATTTGTTTTGAGATATTGAACCAAAGAGTAATTCTGAAAAATAAGTTTTTGGGTCCGTTTGTGGTGTGTTGAAGGTTTTGTCTTGGAACTCCGCAAGTATAGCGACGCAATTTAGCTCTCCTTCTGATTTTTCTATTATTCTTTGTGGTGTGAGTAGAGATTCGGGGGAGATTCTCATTACATCTTTTTGGGATTTGAAGCCGAGTCGTGTTTTTTACCATACGCCGGGGAATTGTGGGGCGGAAAGCACTTAGGAGCTGATAAGGGAAAAAACGAATACAAAAAGCGATATAGCGGTATATTTTTTCGCCATAGTAAGAAATTTAAACCGAAAGAAAAATTAAAGAGAAAATCGGAGCAAAAGGAAGAACTTTTTGGTTAAAGAGAGAGCGAGGAGAGGATTTTCTGAAAAATCTTTCCCCTCCTCACTCCCTTGTGTTATTACCATTTTATAGAGCCATCGTGATTTGATTCATCTGCCCAAGGTCTTGCTCTGTTTCCAGATGTATCGTAAACATCTGCTTTTATCTTTATGTCTGGATTAAGAGACCTGAATTGGCATTGCACCGAAGAAGAATTACACTTTAATGTAGGCAACTTCTCCTCCTCCTTTACCTCTATTGTACCTGTTTTATCAACTCGTTTGATAGTTAGAGTATAAGTAGAGCCATTTATATCAAGGTACTGGATCTCATCTCCTACTGTGAGACCAGTTACAGCAGTAGTACTTACTTTGATTTGCCCCCCGCTCACATAGAAATTGCCAGAAGGAGATTGAAGAAGAGTGGCAGAGGCAGGATAAACTGCGAAGTTTGTGACACTAGAACCTATACCTGAATCAAACCAAACAACGATGGTATTTCCATCACTGAACTTTTGTACTCCTGTAACTTGTCCGCTGAAAACGGGAGCTCCGCTTGAATTTAGAATGTTTACTTGCTCATTTACCCAGAGCGTTACGGGATAGTCAAATACTAATTTATTATCGCCATCGCTATTTTCCGGGGTAATATTTGGTATCATGAAAGTAATTGGTTCAATGTAGAGGGAAAGTTGGGCTGTGCTGCCAGATATAGTTTCATGTAGTTTCTCTACCTTAAATGTTCTTGATGTTATCTCAATTGTTCCTCCTGTGATGTTCTCTTGGAATGTTATGGTTACTGTATCTTGGCGTGTGGAGTAGTTGTTTGTAAAACCACTAACTCCTATTATTTCTGGTCCAATATTATCTGCGACAGTAAATGGATTATTAATATTTTCAGGGTTGCAGATTTCTTCGTCATTTATATTTACCGGTATTACAGCAATATAGAGCTTCTCTCCGTTCTCTAAATTTATTGAAATTGGAATAGAAACCTCCCATTTTTTTGTATTCAAGTTAAGCTGTGGAGTTACGGAAATATCTTGCCATACTCCGACTCCTTTTTGTTTATTAGATTCACTTATTACTTTTATTTTGTAGTCCTTTATTCCAGCAATTACAGTCGGAGACCAGCTGAGATTGAGTGGGAAAAGATTGAGTGGGAAAGGAGTAAGATTGAATCTATTAAAGGTAATTGAACTTTGGAATATCAACAAGTTGTTGGGGGAATCAAAAGCGTATTCAGTTGAGTTTGAACCATAGGAAGCAAGGTTGACTTCTGGTATTGGGCAGGCAAGACCGCGTGGTGCGTTCGGGTCATAAGCTAAGAAATAGTAAATTACAGGAGAAGAGCTCAGAGTTTCTCCGTCTTTACCGAAAGCTCCTCTTACTTCAAGCCTGCAGTTTCCTAAAAGAACTCCAAATGGGTCTATTGAAACCACTGCGCCATTTATTTCTGCTTCAAATTCTATTGGGGTAGATGGGGTAGAGCAAGTTAGGAATCCTTGAAATCCCGTCACTTCTTTTGAGAAAACAAGTGTTATGTTTGAATTTGGAGAGATGAACTGCCCTGTATCAACAGATGAATATATTATTTCAAGTGGTTGAAGTTTTAAAACGATTTTCCCGTTCGCTTTCCCCTTAGAGACATCCACTCCCGCAAAACTCACAGAATAAACATCTTCTTTTCCTTCTGGTGGAAATGCGACAAGTCCAACGAAATCAATAGCCGGTACTTTATCTGTTATTGATACAGGAGAAGATTGGCTCGTCATAGATGCGATATATTCGGCTTGGGAGACACCAAGATAATTAGCAATTGAAGGAGATGGGAAGACGAGCACTTTTGAGCCAGAGACGGGTTTATTATTTTGGTCTACAACCTCAATTGTAAGCTGAGCTGGTGGATAGAGTATAACATCTTGTCTTTTTACTCTTTTTTGTACTGCAACATCGTTGTTTGTTCCTTCAAGTATTTCTGCAAATGATACAGAAGATAGAGCAGGAACGAACCCGGTTTTGCTGACCTTGAAGTATATGACTGCATCTTGAGGAAGATCTCCAAGCCCTAATGAAAACCTGTATATTCCATCTTTATCTGATTTTATGGTATCGCCTGTTGGGAGAATAGTTATTTCAGCGTCTGGTACTGGGTTCCCTTCAAAGTCCTTCACATATCCGTAAACTGTTACTGTTGAGCTTGAGACCTGAAAGAATATTTTTTCTTCTTCTTTTCTTGTGCAGGAGTGAATTAATAGAGTTGCCTAGACGAAAAAGAAAGCCAAAAGCCATTTTACTGCAGTGTTTTTCATTTTTTATCACCTCCTTTTTTGTTTTTTGATTTGATTTTACCAATTTTTTTTGACTTTTTCAACTCTCAGTTGAATATGCAAAATCTGTTCCATAATATTTTCCGAAAGGATTTTGCGGCTTTTTGGATATTTTTATCACCACCTTCTGGATACTTCTGTATCCACTCTTTGGCATCTGAAAAATGATTCTTTGAGTTTGTGAAAATGATTTTGTGAAAAATTGAAAGAATAAATGAATTTTAAAGATATGGAGCGAATTACGATTTACCTCACGGGTGGCATAGCAACAGGCAAAAGCACAGTCGCTCAAATTTTCAGAGAACTCGGAGCAGAAGTCATAGACGCAGATAAGATCGCCCACGATGTGATAAAAAAAGGAAAAAACGCATACTTCAAAGTTTTAGAACTTTTCGGAAAAGATATTTTAGATAGCCAGGGAGAAATAGACAGAAAAAAACTCGGAAAATTAGTTTTCGCCAACAGAGAACTTTTGAGAAAACTCGAAGAGATAATTCATCCAGAAGTCATAAAAGAAATGATGGCAAAGGTATCAGAGGTGAGGTCTGATATACTTGTGATTGAGATACCTCTTATTTTTGAAAAGGGTATGAATTTGAAACCTGTCGTTTTAGTTTATGCTCCAAGACACTTGCAGAAAGACCGTCTGATGAAAAGAGACGGAATATCAGAAGAAGAAGCAGAGCAGAGGTTAAACGCTCAGATGGATATTGAGGAGAAAAAAAAGCTTGCTGACTACATAATAGATAACTCGGGTTCAATAGATGAAACCAGAGAGCAAGTAAAATCGCTTCTTCTAAAATTAAGGAGTAAGCTCGGAAAGTAATTGAGCTAAATATCTTATTTTTCAGAATTCAACTTTTTTTCAAAGTCCTTGATGTTTTTAGCTTTCACAACTTGCTTTTTCAGTTCTTTGAGTTTTTCAAGGTCGTCTATCTGCTTTACTTTCCTTATAACTCCTTTTGCCTTTTTGCCAAACTTTGTCAGCAAAACTAACTCTATCGCTTCTTTTAAACCTTCCTTTAACCCTTCTTTTAATCCTTCTTCTTTGCCCTTTTGTATTCCCTTTTGTATTCCCTGTTGGATACCTTGCTGTATTCCCTGCTCAAGCACTTTTTCGTATGCCTTTCTGAAAATCTCTATCTCAAGCAGATTTATCTCTCCTCCCTCTCCTTCCATCTCCCTTTTCACCTCCTCTTCTCTCCCTACCAAATAAGATAATATATGAATTTCTGTCAGGATTTTCAAAAACTCTTCTTTTTCAAGGTTATAGCTTTTTATCTTCTGAATAAGCTCTCTTATATTTGCATCGTAGCTCAAAACAGAAAGAGCATTCACCTTCGGCTCCGGAACATTCATATAATCATAAAAAGAAATCTTCGTCAGGTCTATAACTTTGCATGAAAAACTTATCCCTCCAAAATCGGTCTTTTCCTCAAAGGTAATGTCTTGAATCAGCTTTT
>JAUQOU010000028.1:0-11586 GCA_030550715.1 bacterium
ATCAATAAGAAATTAGTTTTTGTTTTGTGCTGAGCGAAAAAATCAAAAAATTTTCTAAATGAAAAAAATTTGCAACTGATTTATAAATCACTTCAAGATAGTTCACTTGCAAATCCGAACTAACATTTTTATGATTTTTCAGTGATAGCTTTTCAGTAGATTATTTTCTTTCTTTTCCCTTCAACATATATTGGTTTCCCGCCTTTTATAGTTTCTTCGTTTATTATTATCTCTTTCACATTTGGTATGTCTGGAACTTCAAACATTATATCAAGCATGAGCTCTTCAATTACTGACCTCAACCCTCTTGCTCCAACTTTTTTTACATCTACTCTTTTTGCTATTTCTTTTATAGCTCCATCTGTGAAGACAAGGTTTATACCTTCAATTTCAAGGAGTTTTACATATTGCTTCAGCAAAGAGTTCTTCGGCTCAACAAGAATCTTTTCAATATCTTCCGTTGTGAGGGAGTGAAATGGAACTATGATGGGAAATCTTCCCATAAGCTCAGGAATCATGCCGTATTTTATCAGGTCTTCGTGCTTTATCTCATATATTATTTCATCTTCTCTCTGGTCCGAAAATCTTTTTCTTTCAGATTTTTTATCTTGACCGTTTTTCCCATCTTCTTCAGATGAGCGCAGAGAAAATCCTATTTTCCTTTTTCCTAATCTGTTCTGGATTATTTCGTGTATTCCTGAGAAAGCTCCTCCGCCTATAAATAAAATGTTAGATGTGTCAATGAACAGGTTTTCTGATATCCCTCTTTTTCCTCTTATGGGGACATTAACTCCGCTTCCCTCTATTATTTTGAGCAGAGCATACTGAACACCTTCTCCTGAAACGTCTCTTGTAGATGAACTAACCTCTCCTGACTTTCTTGCTATCTTATCAATCTCGTCTATATAAACTATACCTATTTGTGTTTTTTGAAGGTCATAGTTTGCATTAACATAAAGATAGTAGAGTATGTTTTCAACATCATCTCCTACATATCCTGCTTCTGTGAAGCTTGTAGCGTCAACTATAACCATTGGAACCTCAAGTATTTTTGATATAGTTTTTGCTATCAGTGTTTTTCCTGTTCCCGTAGGTCCGACGAAAAGCAGGTTGCTTTTTTCTATGTTTGGGTCTCGCAAGATTATTCTCTTGTAATGGTTATAGATAGCAACTGAGACAATTTTTTTTGCTACCTCTTGTCCGACTACATACTGGTCAAGGTATTCTTTTATTTTGCGTGGAGTGAGGTTTTTAAGGCGGTTTGTATCAAGTTCTGATATAAAGTTATCGTCATCATCAAATGTGGAACTTTCTATCATATCGTAGCATATTCTAACACAGTCAAAGCATATGAAAGCGCCGTTGAGACCGCTTATTAGTTTTTTGACTTCTTTTCTTGATTTACCGCAGAATGAACAACTTTCACTGCCTTCACTCAGCTTAGCCATATATAGAAATAGTAGTTATTTTCCGTTTTTTTGTCATCCTTTTTCAACTTTTTATTTTTCATATCTACCTTGCCCAGAAAATAAAGGAAATACCTTAAAAACTCTCTGGAATTTGAAAAATTTTTACAAAGTCCTCAAAAATGAGTTCGGAAAAGATAAAATTCAAAGAACAAAGCAGAGCCAAAAGGTATATAAGATTAGACCCTTTTTTAAAGCAGATTTTTCTTTCAACTGCAAGCGACTTTGTCAAACTTATACTGAACGCAAATCCTACAAAAATCAAAAGATTGCCCGAAGAGATTCAATTCATAAAACAGTTGAGACCCGACTTACTTTTTCTTATTTTCTTCAAAAACAAAAGGTTTATACTCCATATTGAATTTCAAGCTCAAAGTGATAAGAAGATAGCTCAGAGAATGCTTCTTTACAAAGTTGCCATCAAAAATCAATACGATATAGAGACGTTTCAAGCAGTCCTCTGGTTCGGCAAGGGGAAGCCCCCTCCATCAACATATAAAGATTACACTACAACTCACAGATTTGTGGTAATTGATATGAAAAGATTAGGTCTTAATACCTTTATCAAAAGCGAAAACCCTCTTTTTGTTATTCTTGGATTAATTTCAGCAAAAAGAGAAAGAGATATAGAACTCATAAAAAGGAGATTGAAGGAACTTTCATCTGGTCAAAGAGAGTATGACGAACTTTTAAAAAATTTAGCACTCTATGCAGAGATGCTTAAAATAAAATTGAGAAAACCCATGATACCTAAAATCCAAATACCTATTGAGAAGCTAACTTCGTATAAAATAGGTTTTTCAAAAGGTAAAAGAGAAGGTAAAATGGAAGGGATTAAAGAGGGTTTAAAAGAAGCAATTCTGCTTGATTTTGACACAAAATTCGGAAACGGCGAATCAAAAATCAAAAGTATGAAAAAAGAATTGAAAAAATTATTAGACAGAGCAGAGGATTTGAAAAAGCTCAAGAAAATAAAGTCATTTATTCTCTCCGCAAGCGATCCTGATGAGTTCATCAAGAAAACAAAAGAGTATCTGAAAACCAAATAAAAAATTCACTTCATTATATCTATGAGTTTCTCAAACGATTCCTCAAATTCATGCTCATTTGCGCAGAAGTAATAACTCTTTGCACAATTGAAAGAAAAAACGGCATAGGAGCTCAAGCATGGGTTGATTACCTCAACACGCCAGAAGAAAAATATAACCATTTCGTCTGGCTTGAAGACGGAGAAATGAAAATAAGTAGAGAACCGACTCCGTAACCTCCCGATTAACTCAGATCGCTTTTAAAAGAACCCCCATCAAAAAAATGTGAGAAAATATAACGTGAGCTTTATTGAATAGGGGTGAGGAGGCGTATCTGATGAAATTTTTGAACAAAGTATCTCGTTCTGAAAAAATCAAAAAAAGAAGAAAAATCAGAGAAAAGAAGTAATTTTTAAGGTATGATGAAAAACTCAGATATAAAAGAAAATGAAACGAAAGTCGGTGCAGAGCAGAAAAAGGGGAACCACTCAGAGCAAGAAAAATACCTCGAGTACGAATACAAAGTTTTTTATTCTCCAGATGACCTTGGAGACATAAAAAAATACTATGAAGAAAAGTTAGGGGATCCGGGAAGTTTTCCTTTCACTCGTGGTCCTTATAGGACTATGTACAGAGATAAGTTATGGACGATGCGTCAGTATGCGGGTTTTGGAACTGCAGAAGAGACAAACCAGCGTTTTAAATTTCTCCTCTCACAGGGGAACACGGGGCTTTCTGTCGCATTCGATCTACCAACACAGATGGGATATGATTCAGATGAAGAGATTGCTCTGCCAGAGGTTGGGAAGGTAGGAGTAGCAATAGATACCGTGGAAGATATGCTTTTGCTTTTTGATGGGATACCAATAGATAAGATTTCTGTTTCATTTACGATAAACGGTACAGCTCCGCAGATTATGGCTCTTTACCTCATAGTGGCTAAAAAGAGGGGAGTGCCCTTTGAGAAGCTTATAGGTACATTACAGAACGATATTTTGAAGGAGATTATAGCTCGTGGCACGTGGATTTATCCTGTTGAGCCATCTGTGAAGCTTGCGTGTGATGTCATAGAGTTCTGTGCAAAGTATGTTCCGAGGTTCAATCCTATTTCGGTTTGTGGTTATCATATCAGAGAGGCGGGAGCAACTGCTTATCAGGAGGTCGCCTTCGCTTTTGAAAATGCAAAAGTGTACGTAAATAATGTAATTGAAAGAGGACTTGACCCTGATTCATTTATGAGAAGGGTCACATTCTTTTTCTGCACATATCACAATCTCTTTGAAGAGGTGGCAAAGTACAGAGCTGCAAGGCGTATTTGGGCTCACATAGCAAAGGACTTTGGAGTGAAAGATGAAAAGAACATGGCTATGAAATTCGCTGTCGCCTGCGGTGGAGCATCTTTGACAAGAGCAGAACCACTACTTAACATCGCAAGGGTGACTCTTGGCGCACTTGCTACGGTTCTCGGAGGAGGTCAATCTATCTTCACAGAGGCTTACGATGAAGCATATTCAATCCCAACCGAACACTCAGCAAAAATCGCCCTCAGAATTCAGCAGATCCTTGCTTTTGAAACAGATATACCCGAGGTTTCTGACCCTCTTGGTGGCTCCTTCTTTATTGAAAAACTCACAGATCAAATGGAGGAGAAAATAAAAATAGAGATGAAGAGAGTAGAAGATTACGGCGGTATGGTCAAAGCTATAAAAGATGGTTTTATTCAATCTGTAATCCTCCATGAAGCTTATAAGCAACAGATGCTTATTGAGCAAGGTAAAAAGAAGATAATAGGAGTAAATATGTTCAGAGATGATGGTGAGAGCTCTCAGAAGTTTGAGATTTTCAGACCTCGTGAAGCAAATGAGAAGGCAAAAAAACTTCATGAGTTCAAAAAATCAAGAGATATGAGAAAGATTCAAAAATTTCTTGACAACATATCTTTTGCTGCGGAAAAAGGAGAGAACGTAATACCCTACCTTATAGAAGCACTTGAAAACGGAGCAACAATAGGAGAAACGACAAAAGCACTTAAAAAAGTATATGGTGAGTTCAAAGAACCGATAGTTATCTGAATTTTTAACAAATTTTTTATTTTATCTCATTGATGATTTTATTTTGCTTGAAAACATGTCAAGAAGATAGTGTATTGTATCACCGCATACCAAGCCCAAAAACATAGCCAATATATACTCTTTCCTGATAGATGAAAGCGTTTTTGATGTCATTATTAATGTGGCTTTAAGAACATCAAGAAATCCCTTTTTGTATTCACTGCTTCCAAAAGACAAAATCAAAAGTATAATGTATGATATAACCGAAAAGAGTATAATCAGAGATAGAATCAGGTAAATACCTCTTATAGCAGAGCTTATGACAGGGAAATGAGATAAAAAATCTCTGTGACTCATAAATTTTCTGTACGGTATCCACAAAAACCTCATGATTCCCCATCTTGTGTAGCTTTTTGATTTTGTGTCAAGGTCTGGCGACAGCATAAATGTTGCGAAGATAAACGAGAAGAAAAATATTGATGTATCTGCTAACCTGTGAGAAAATTTGTAGTATAGGTAAGATAGTGGTAGTGCGAGCAGGTTTGCCCAGAGTTCGTGTGTTGTTCCACGAGGCATATTCAAACTACCTTACGCTCTGTGATATCTTCTCTTCAAGGTAAGACCTGAGTTTGAGAAGAGCTTTTGAGTGGATCTGAGAAATTCTTGACTCGCTGACTCTAAGTTTTTTTGAAATCTCCTTCATATGAAATCCGTCAAGATAATACATTTTTATGACTTCTTTTTCTTTCTCGTCAAGTTTTTCAAGTGCTGATTCTATTATCTGTCGGAGGTCTGAAATCTCCGCGTACTTGAAAGGGTCTTTAAGTGTCTCGTCGCTTATCATCTCGTATAACCTCTTGCCCTCACTTGATGTCGGGTCAAAAATAACCTCATCTAAAGATAACGAAGCAAGATAACTTATTTTTTCAAGCTCTATGTGATACTCTTCAAGGGTTATTCCGAGTTCTTTTGCTATTTCTTCATCTGTGGGTTCTCTTCCGAGTTTATTTTCAAGATCTCTGACGGTACTTGCTATTTGCTTCATGAGAATTCGTGATGGACGTGAGATTATGTCGTTTTTTCTCAGGTAATCTATTATCGCTCCGCGTATTCTTATTTCAGCCCATTTTTCAAATTTTATTCCCCTCTTTTTATCAAATTTCTGTGCTGCTTCTATAAGCCCCATTATTCCTTCTGAAACTATCTCTTCTCTTGCGACGCTTGGCGGAAGATTAGGAGCGATCCTTCTCACAACCGCTTCTACAAGATGAAGGTTTTCCTCAACGAGTTTCCTTATATCTTTGTTCAGTATTTTTATACTCTGTGCCTTTCGCCCCATAAATAAAATTATACAATTTATCTCTTCTCACTTGATTTTGAACTTCATGTCAAAAAATAAAAATTAGTTTCTGTTTCCAAAGTTTGTTTCTGCCTGATAAACTTTTTAAAATGTGAGTTCGCAATACAGAATAAACTTGAAAAAGAGGAATTTTTTCAAAAAACTTGCCCTCTTGTTCTCCTTACCTAATGCTTCTTTTGAGAGAATAAAAGAAACTGAAAAACAAAAAGAAGAAAAATTAAAAAGATTTTTTTCAGAAATTATAGGAGATGAACTCACAGATAGCGACGCAAGAAAAACACTCCAAACAATAGAAAAAATAAGGAGCGAATTCACAAGTGTTCCGATAGAAAAACTTTTCCATTTCCTTTCTCTCCTGCCAAAAAAATTCTTCTATTCACAGAAAAAGTTCTTCAAAAAATTCCACAAGGTTTTATTCATCTTCTCAAAGTTTGTTGTTTTTTCGTATTACTCCACAGACAGAGCTTTTGTGAAAATAGGTTATTCGGGTCCTGCCAGAGGGAAAATACCTTCTTCTCAAAGGAGCAGTGATCCGGAGATTTCTATGAGTTCTTTTAGTTCGTCAGATAAACTTTCTTTTGATGTTTGTATAATAGGTTCAGGAGCTGGTGGCGCAATATCTGCTCTTACACTATCTGAAAAATTCTCCGTCTGCATACTTGAGAAAGGAAAATTTATCCCCCCGGAAGATTTTTCAGAAAGAGAAGATGAGATGATACCGAAACTTTACAGGATAAGTTTCAGTTCAGATTTTTCTGTTATCGCTTTGTCTGGCAAATGCGTTGGAGGTTCAACGGTTCATAATACCGCTCTTTTTGTCAAGATTCCGAAAAATGTCTTTGAGTTCTGGAATCATCTTGGACTCCCGATAAAATACGGTGATTTTGAATCGCTTTCTGATATGGTCTTTTCAATTTGCTCTGCTGAAAAAATCGGTGAGCAGGACCTGAACTCAAACGCTCTTTTTATAAAAAGAGGGATGGAAAAGCTTGGCGTAAAATTTTTTCTGCCTTATCACGGTAGAAAAGGTTGTTTGAAAGTCGGTTTTTGCGAACTCGGATGCTACTGGAATAAAAAGTTTTCTGCTCTCCTCAACATTCTTCCCAGAGCTCAGAAGTTCGGAGCGAAAATATTCCCAGAGTCAGAAGTCCTCTACTTTGAGCATGATGGAAAGAGAGTAAAGAGCGCGGTTGTGAGATGGAAAGGAGAGATAAAGAGAGTGAAAGCAAAGTACTTTGTTCTTTCTGCGTCTGCATTGACTTCTCCCGTGATAGTGAAAAGGTCGTTTGGATCATATGTGAAAGGGCTTTGTCTTCATCCTTCAACTTATGTTATTGGATTATTTGATGAAAATATTGACGGGTGGGTTGGAATACCTATATCTCTTATATCTGATGAGTTTCTGCTATCAGACAGGGGATTTATTATTATGCCTTACTTTATGCATCCATCTACAATTTCGCTTGCTATTGGCGGAATAGGAAGATCTCACAGCGAGATTATGAGAAAGTACAGGAATTTAGCTTGCATATCTGTTTTAGTTCATGATAGGTCATCTGGAAGGGTAGGTGAGAAATTTTTTGACTACAAATTAGATTCGGTTGGATTTGAGGATATAAAGCGAGGGATTTTGAAGGGTGCTGAGATAATGTTTTCAGCGGGCGCTAAAGAGGTGATTTTGCCACACATATTTTCTGTAAAGAGAGCAAAGAGCGTGAGTGAAGTTGAGAAGTTTTTGGCTGATACATCTTATTATGATATTCCCATTGTATCTGTTCATCCACAGGCGAGTTTGAGCTGGCAGAACTTCATTGATGAAGAAGGAAGGTTAAAAGGAGTAGAGAATTTGTGGATTTGTGATGCAAGTGTATTTCCTTCTTCTTGTGGGGTTCCGCCTCAGGTATCGGTTATGGCTTTTTCACTTTTTGTGTCGTCAAGAATAAAAGCAAGAGAAAAGATGAGCTGAATATAGAGCGAGATAGCGTTTTTCACATGGATTTTCGGCAATCCTCGCATATTCCCATAAGTTCGTGCCTGTGGCTTATCAGAACAAAACCTAATCTTTTTGAAATTTCTTCTTGAAGTTTTTCTATGGTCTCGTCTCTGAACTCAACAACTTTTCCGCATTTTTGACATATTATATGGTCATGGTGTTCAGAGACGATTTCAAACCTTGTCCTCCCATCTCTGAAATCTCTTTCAGATACCAAGCCAGCTTCTTTGAGCATAGATAATGTTCTGTAAATTGTAGCAAGACCTATGTTCTTTTTTCTTTTTCTGAGTTCGTAAAATATGTCTTCTACGCTCACATGCCCTCCGAGTTCTAAAAACGTCTCTATTATTGCTTTCCTTTGAGATGTGATTTTCATTTTCTTTTTTTTCAAAGACGAGATTACGAAATCTTTTGTGATTTTCTTCTCTTGTTCCATCTTATAAATATAGTCAGAGAAGACAAAAAATTCCAAAACTTATTTTATCTTTTGAATCCACTTTTTTCAGTTATTCTCTTGTGATTTTCATTGTATTTTTATAGATATTTTACCTTCTCTTTCCCTTGAAAAGAGTTCTGAGAACGCCTCTTTTATTTTTTCAAGCGGGTATTCTTTCCACAGTTTTACCTTTATCTGCTTCCTTTTTGCTATCTCTATTAGTTCAAAGAGCTCTTTTCTTGTCCCGCCTGTAATCCCTATAAAAGATATGTGTTTTGAGTAGAGTTCAAGTATGTTGAGTTCTACTGATTGACCTGTGAGTACTCCAAAAGTTATTATTTTTCCGCCTTTTGAGACAAGTTGGAAAGATATATTGAATGTCTGAGAGCCAAGAGGGTCTATTACTGTATCAAAATATCCTTTGAATTTTTCGAGAGAGTTTTCTGGTGTTAGTATTTCATCTGCGCCGAAATCTTTGAGCCATTTTGATTTTTTTCTGGTTATAGCGTATACCTCGCACCCTTTGAGCTTTGCGAGCTGGATTGAGAAAATTCCCGTGTTTCCGGTGGCTCCGAGGACCGCGACCTTTTCTCCAGGTTGAGTGTATGAAAGGGAGTGGTATGCTGTAAGCGCTCCGACTGTTAGAGAAGACGCTAAATCTTCATCTATATCATCGACAAAAAATGTGTTTTTCTTTGGCGCAAGTGTGTATTCAGCAAATCCACCGTTTGATGATACTCCGAAAAGCTCCCCAGTGCATATCATCTCTTTTCCCGAGACGCAAAGGTAGCAGTTCCCGCAGAATATTCGTGGATAAACTATTACCTTTTTGCCTTTTTCGCTTCCCTCGGCAATTTCACCGTATATCTCAACTCCGGGTATGTGTGGTAAAGGTGATACCTTTCTTCTGCCTTCAACCGTGAAAAAATCTATCGGGTTAAGTGTTGCTTTCATAACCTTTATAAGAAAAAATTCGTTCTTGTCATAGTATGATGGTGTTGGAAATTCTCCTATTTCTAAATTTGATACTCCGAATCTATGGAAGAAGACCGCTTTCATTTTTTTTGAATGTAATTATTTTGAGTGTTTTTTTATCTTTTGTGAAATTGTTTTTTTGTTGTTTTGAGAGAAAACGTATTTTATATAGTAAAGTTTATGGGTGACCGAGATGGAGAAGCCGAGCGAGTTTCCGTTCAAAGCGATAGCAATAGTTGGTAGCACAGCGTCGGGCAAAACCGAGATAGCTGTAAAATTAGCGAGAAAAATCAGAGAAAAAGGGAGGGAAGTTGAACTCATATCTGCTGACTCAAGGAAAGTTTATAAATACTTTGATATAGGAACTGCGAAGCCAATCGATTACCTTGAAGAGTTCAGGTGGCACTTTATAAACGTTATAGAACCTTATGAGAGGTTTTCGGCAAAAAAATTTGAAGAGCTCGGAAGAGAGATAATATCGCGTATGAGAAGTGAAGGGAAAATCCCAATAGTTGTAGGGGGAACATGGCTTTACATAAGGGCTCTTGAACTTGGTTTTTTTGACGAAGGAGAAAATAGCACTTTGAGAGAGGAGCTTGAAAAAAAACTCGCACAAGAGGGCAAAGAAAAACTCTTTGAGTTCCTCAAAAGTATAGACCCTTTGTCTGCAAAAAAAATAAATCCGAACGATACTTACAGGGTGATAAGGGCGATAGAGGTGAAAATAAAAACGGGCAGATCAATTTCTGAAATCGGATTCAAAGATATATTCCCGCTCCTGAAATTCGGAATTTACAGGTCAAAAGAGGATATTTTGGAGAGAATAAAAAAAAGAGTGATGAAACAGATAAATATGGGATTGATAGAGGAGACAAGAAGGTTAAGAGAGATGTTCGGGGAAACAACTCCGCTTTTGAAATCAATCGCATACTATGAGCCATACCTTTATATAACCGGAAAAATAACTTTTGATGATATGGTGAAACTTATGATAAGGAGAAATTTTAGATACTCGAGGTATCAGGTGAAGGTGTTTTCAAGAGAAGGGACGATATGGTTCCAAAAAGAGCAAGATATGATAAACTTTATTTTTGATATATGCATAAGATTTTTCTGAATTTTTTGAGGTTTTTTCAATTTTATATTGCAATCGCTATTGCTATGCATAAATTTCCGTCGTGAGTTATTGAAAGCAAGACCTGATTTATTTCATTTTTTTCTGCGTGCTGTTTTGTGAAGCCGTGAAGTTTTACGATTGGATATGGTTTTCTCAGAATTTCTATCTCTTTGAATATTATGGGTCTTTTCATAGATAGGGTTTTGAAGACCGCTTCTTTTGCCGAGAACGTGCTTGTCATTCTCTCAAAGAATTTTGCAGACGATTTTGTGATGTATCTCATCTCTTCTTCTGAAAACACTCTCTGAAGAAATCTTTCTCTGTGCCTTTGAAAAACTTCTTTTACTCTCTCAACTCGCAGTATATCTATCCCTATACCTTTTATCATTTTTTCTATTACTATCTTTTATTTCTGGTTTTCGCTTATGACTTTTTTCGCTATTTCTTTGAGTTTATTGACTGCGTGTTCAAGGTTATCGTTTATGATTACAAAATCAAACTTTTTCTCCTCTTCTATCTCTTTTTGTGCGTCTTTTATTCTTTTTTCAATTTCTTTCTCCGGCGTATCTCCCCGAGATATGAGTCGCTTTTTCAGCTCTTCTATTGAGCTTGGTCTTATGAAAACAAAAACTGCTTTTTCTTTCATCTTCTCCCTGATTTTCTCAGCTCCCTGAACATCTATATCAAGTAGCAGAATTTTGTTCTCTTCTTCTGCTTTCTCAATGTTATTTTTGTGTGTTCCATATAGGTTCCCGTGGACTTCTGCCCATTCTAAAAACTCACCTTTTTCAATCATCTCTCTGAACTCTTTTTCCGAGACAAAAAAGTAGTCCTCTCCTTCTTTTTCTCCCTTTCTCTTTTTTCGTGTTGTGTGAGATACTGAGAACATGATTTTGTCTTTGAGTTCCGGGTCGCTAAGAATCCTTTTTATAATTGTTGTCTTCCCAGCACCAGATGGACCCGATATTACTATCAAGCTCTTTCTCATTAATTTTTTATTTTTGTTTTTCTTATATTTTTTATACTTTTTGGTTTTTTGTTTTATCAGAAGATGTGTTGAAAATTCACTTTATATATCCATATTCCCTGTACCACTGGATAGTTTCTGGGAGTCCATCTTTGAGGTCCGGGTAAATCAATTTATACCCGAAAGATTTCAG
>JAUQOU010000028.1:11596-27284 GCA_030550715.1 bacterium
GATTTCAGCTTTTTGTTAGAAAATCTGTATGAGTATGCGGTATATCTTGCAGTATCTTCTTCAAGGTATTTGAGAATTGAGATGAGAGGTAATTCAAATATCAGCGGGAAATTTTTTTGAGAAAAAGAAGAGATTTTCGCAACCAGAGTGAGCAATTTTGATATTCTCTTTGGGTTTGCTCTTACAGGAATTTTCACAGCTGGCTTTCCGAGCATCTTTGCTATCAGTATATTTATATCTGTATAAGTGTAATCTGAATCATCTACTACATTGAAGATTTCTCCTTTTGCTTCTTCTTTTTGTGATAGGAACAAAGCGGAGCCACACACATCTTTTACATGAACGGATACAGATTTATTATCTATTATAGGAACAATCGCTGCTGGAAGTTGAGCGAGAGAGAAAACTATGTTTGCAAATCCGTATAAGTTTCTCGGACCATATATTGGAGCAGGTCTTAAAATCACTACCTCTATCTTACCTGCTATATGGTATTCCATAGCTAATTCTTCTTGCTTGAGTTTTGAGTATTCATAGTTATTTGAGGGACCGATGGGTCCATTTTCATCTATTGCACCATCTTTGAGTTTTGATACATCATATACTCCCGCCGTTGACCAGATAACAATTCTTTTCACCCCATTTGCTACTGCAACATCGAGAAGATTTTTTGTTCCGACGACATTTACTTTTATGAGGTCTTCAAGAGGAGCTGAATAGCTGAATATTGCTGCTGGATGAAATATTATGTCGCAGTTTTTCACAACTTTTTCAAGAGAGCTTTTGTCAAGCAGATCCGAAGGTATGAAGTTGGCATAGGGGTTAAGCCATCTTCTCGGTGTGTTTTCTCTATCTGTTGCCACTACTTCGTATCCTTTTTCAATCAGTAGGTCTACCATATGTGAGCCAGAAAAACCACATGCACCTGTGACAAGGCATTTTAATTTTTTTGACGGCTCTGATGCTTTGGTTCCTTCTGATCCTGAACTGCTTTTTCTCTCCTTTTTCTTACCTTGTTTCATTTTATTTTACCTCCGCTATCACTAATTGATTAGTTTTAATTAACGCTTTCTACTTTTTGTTTTTGACTTTTTTATAATGTTGGTTTGAGATTTCAAATTTTTGATTTTCTTCAAAAATTTTTTTGAAGCGTGTTTTTAGTTTAGGATTTTTAAAATCCTGCTATCTGTGAGAAAGTATTCCTCCTGTGTATCCTGAAAAAACAGATACTATTGCACATAAAAAAACAAGTAATGAGGAAAGGGTTTTGAGTTTTTGAATAAATTTGGTGATGAATGTTATTGAGCTGATAATAAAGAGCGTGAATCCCAAAGCTTCGTGAGTTTGAAGGGTCTCTTTTTTACTTTTGAAGTCCTCTTTTTTCTGCAGATTTTGTGAGGCGCTTTGCCCCGTGAGATATGACGCAAAAGACGATATTGCACAAAGCCCTATCATAATGTGAGAAGAACTCCGAAAAGATGGATTGAAAAAACTTATCAGCTCAAATATCAAAGAACCTATTGAGAAAGCTATTGGAAAATGAACAACTCTGTTGTGCATATAAGGGCTTTTTAAAATCTCGCATCTTGCAAGAAAAAGAGCGGTTGAAATTAAAATCAAAAGAGGCGAGAAATCCCCGATTATGCGGAGCTTTTTTCTCATGATAGATTACTATACTGTAAGGATTTTTCTGATTTTATCTGATATTTCTGAGAAGCTTTTTGAAATTAAGTTAAGGTGTTCAGCTGCTTTCACATATTCATCTACGGCTCGCGATAATGTCTCTATTATTCTCACCATTTCTTTTACTGTTGCCTCCTGTTCTTCTGCTGATGTTGCGACCGAAGATATATACTGCTGAATTCCTCTGACTCCTTTTGTGACATTTTCAAACTCTTCTGATATGGTGTTTGAGAAAGTTATTAAGGTCTGCCCTTCTTTTTGAATATTATCCATTGTTTCTATTGCTTGCTCTATCACCGCGTATGCTTCATCTACGCTTTTTTTAATCTCCTCCGCAGATTTTCTTGTTCTATCTGCTAATTTTCTCACTTCATCTGCGACTACTGAAAAGCCCCTCCCCGCATCTCCTGCTCTTGCTGCTTCTATTGCAGCGTTCAAAGCCAGAAGGTCAACCTGATCTGTTATATCTTCTATTGCTGAGATAGATGTTATGACTTTATCTATCACTTCCTTCAAGCTCTTTGATATGTAGGAGAATTTTTCAATAAAGTTCATTATATCTATGAATTTCTGAAGGGACTGTGAGACCTTATCTTTTCCCGCCTCGGCAGACGATGTGAGTTTTTCAAGTTCTTTCAAAACATCTTGTATTCTTCTTGTTATCTCATCTATCGCTATTTTTATGTTCTCAAAGCTTATTGATGTTCTTTCAATTTCGTTTCTTATATTTTTTGCCCCGCTATCTACTTGGTCTGATATAGCAACTATATTGCTTGATAACTCAACTATTTTACTGCTTTCTTTTGTGATACTGGTTTTTATACTCTGGAGGAAATCTATAAGCTCGTTTATTTTTCGTGCGAGCTCCGTGTTCTCATCTTCAAAACCTATCCCGAAAAATTTTGGAATAAACTCTGTTTCATCAAGATTTTTCGCTTTGCCTTCTAATATCTTTTGGATTGCAGAAATAAATAACCTCAAAGGTCTTACTGCGTAGTATAACGCTCCTATGTATAATCCAACGATTACGAAAAAGTAAAAGCCAAAGATTGATACGATAGCTATTTTGAGAGTTCTTGTTTCAGGAGATGGTGGAACCTTACCTAAAAGATATAAGAGCAAAATCGGAATAAATATATCTCCTATGAGGAAAGGCAGGAAAACGAGAAAGAATCTCTGTGCAAGATTGAGTTTCAGATTCATTTTTAATTTTTATCTTTTATGAAGATTTAAGATTTTTGATTTTTTCAGTTTTTTTAAACCTTTCTGAAATTCTGCTTTTGGTTCCCTGCTGTTGCGAATTTAAAATTGATGTTTCTGAAAAGAAAAAAAGAGGTCATTTTTATTGAAGTTGGGGGATATATTCCAAAATTGAGAGGTTTTCAGGAGATTGTTTCAAGAAAACCGACATTTTACGATATTCTGAATTTTCTTGCTGAAAAAGGAAAAACATCTTCGGGTGTCTTTCTGAATGTTTTCCCATCAAATCTGACTCTATCTGAAATATGGGAGATAAAAAGGGTGATAAAGATTTTGAGAGAAAGAGGAGTGAAAGTCGTATGCAAATTGCAATCTTGTGGGATTGAAGAGGTGTTTTTGTCTGAAATATGCGATAAAGTTTTCACTCGTGAAGATTCAATATTTTTTCTCAATGGTTTTTCTGTATCTTTAAGCTCTTTTGGGGAGTTTTTTTCTAAAATAGGAGTTAAGCTTGAGGCGATAAAGAGCGGTAAGATGAAGTCAATTCCTGAACTTCTCACAAAGAGTGAAGTCCCAGAAAGCATAAAAAAGGATATGAAGAGGTTTTTTGGTGAGATAAAACAAGCTCTGATTTCAGAGACCAAAAAGTTTGATGGGAATATATTTTTTTCTGGGATAAAGAGAGCAAAAGAGCTCATAACATCAGAGGTGATAGATGTTATAACTTCTGATTCAGAAGAGGAGATAATAAGGAGGGAGTTCGGAAGCGATGCGGAGGTTGAGTATTTTCAGAAAAAACGGTTTTTGGCTCCATTTATTTCTGGGACGAAAAGCAAATTAGCTGTTGTGAATATGAACGGCGTAATAGCAGATAATCCATATCCGAATTTCATAAATCCCTCTTATTTTTCATCTCTTCTTACGAGGTTAGCAGAGAGCAAAAGCGTTTCCGCAGTTCTTGTAAGGATTGATTCCCGCGGTGGAGATGCTGAAGGTTCTCACATACTCAATGAGAAAATAGATTATATCGGCAAGAGAAAGAAGGTTTTTGTATCTTTTTCTTCTGTCGGAGCGTCTGGTGGCTATTTAGCGGCGGTCTCAGCGAAAAAGATTTTTGCAACCCCCTTTTCAGCCATAGGTTCAATAGGTGTTTTCCTGATAAAACCATTTATATCTGAACTCCTTCAGAAAATCGGAATAAAAACAGAGGTGCTGGAAGAAGGAGAGATGAGCTCAATTCTTTCTCCGTACAAAAAGCTCGGCGAAAAAGAAAAAAAGGTTCTTGAAAAAATCGTCAAAGATGAACACGAAAGCTTTATAAAGAAGGTGAGCGAGGGAAGAGGGATACCTGTGGGGGCTTTGAGGAAAATAGCAGATGGCTCGGTCTTTTCTGGAATGAAAGCAAAAGAACTTGGACTTGTAGATGATATTAAATCGTTTTCCGAGGTCTTAGATGAACTGAAAGAGGGTAAAGATTTGTCTGTTGAGGAGTATCCAAGAATAAGTATATACGATGTTTTTTTCCGGAACATCATTCCATCTTTTTCGTATGATTTAGACCTGATTTTTGCGAAAGATATAGCTTTTGAGATTTTGAGAGGCAGAAGGAGATTTTTTCACCTTGCTTTTTTTCCTGTTCAGCTTGAAAAATTGTGAAAATTAGCAAATTTGCTTTTGATTTTGCAAAACCTGAATTATTTGTTTTTAAGACATAGTTATGGAGGTATTTTTGAGATTATGCCAGATATAAAAGACATGAAGTTAAGAGATGAAGGGGAAAGGAGAGTTGAGTGGGCTTCAAGGAACATGCCTGTTTTAAAACTCATAAGGGAGGAGTTTGAGAGAACAAAACCTCTGAGGGGCGCAAGGGTAGGTTGTTGTCTTCATGTCACGACAGAGACCGCAAATCTTGTCCTTACCTTGAAGGCAGGGGGAGCGGAGGTGTTTTTGTGCGCTTCTAATCCGCTCTCAACACAAGATGATGTCGCCGCATTTTTGGTCTCCCAAGGAATAGATGTATATGCTAAAAAAGGAGAATCAAACGAGGAATACTACCAGCACATAGAAGAGGTTCTGTCTAAAAATCCTACTGTTACGGTAGATGATGGAGCAGATCTTACTGCCACTGCTCACAAAAAGTCGGTTCTACCTATCGGAGGAACAGAAGAGACGACAACGGGAGTGATTCGCCTGAGGTCTATGGAAAAGTCGGGTGTTCTTAAATTTCCTGTGATAGCTGTGAATGATGCTCAGACAAAACATCTTTTTGATAACAGATACGGCACAGGGCAAAGCACAATAGATGGGATTTTGAGAGCGACAAATATTCTTCTTGCGGGGAAAAAGTTCGTTGTGGCTGGATACGGTATGTGTGGAAAAGGAGTAGCTATGCGAGCGAGAGGAATGGGCGCTCATGTTATAGTTGTTGAGGTTGACCCTATAAAAGCTCTTGAGGCGGTTATGGATGGATACGAGGTTATGGATATGGATTCAGCAGCTCGGGTCGGAGATGTATTCGTCACCGTCACAGGAAATAAATCTGTCATCAGGTTGGAGCATATCAGGAAGATGAAAGACGGAGCAATACTTGCAAACTCTGGACATTTTGATGTTGAGATAGAGATAGCAAATTTGAAGTCCGTTGCGAAAAGTTCAAGAAGGATAAGACCTTTTGTTGATGAGTACGAGATTGATGGGAAGAGGATTTATGTTCTTGCTGAGGGGAGGTTGGTAAATCTTGCTGCTGCTGAGGGACATCCCGCTGCGGTTATGGATATGTCTTTTGCTAACCAAGCTCTATGTGTAAAATACCTTTTTGAAAGAGGGAAAGAACTTGAGAAAAAAGTTTATAGGGTTCCAGAAGAGATAGATAGAAAAGTCGCGGAGCTCAAGCTCTTTTCAATGGGAGTCAAAATAGAGAAACTCACAGATGAGCAGATAAGGTATCTTGAAAGCTGGGAGGAAGGGACCTGATTTTCTTTGAAATTTGTCTGACAAGTTGCACATTCCGAAAGAGGTTTTTGAGCTATCGTTGGAGCTTGGCTTTTACTTAGGAGCAGATTTTTCAGTTTTTCTTCGCCTAAATCACAGAGAAGTTAGAAAAATACACTTTTTCTCCCGTAATTTTCTTCCCGATATGAAATTCAAAACAAAAGATATACATTCTCTTTTTCAATCAATTGAGTTGAGGATTTTTCAGTTTGAGGTTTTCAAAATTTACTTTATAAGGTATCCCTACGAGGTAATATCAATGAGCAATATTCTCTTTGATGATTTTTTTGTTAAGGTTCAATCTATGTACGATGATTTTTGTGTCAAAATTAATATGGCTTTGAACTCGCATAACAAGATTGAGTTTTTGGAGAACATATCAGATATTTTCTCTATTTTAAATCATCTTGGGGACTTTGATTTTAAGAGCTATTACCGGAGGAAATATGGTTTTGATTTTAGCAGAGATATGTTTGATAATATGAAGAATATGCTGGATTCCATAGGTCTTGAAGATATTGAAGAATTTTTGCAAAGTAACAGGGTTTATTTCAGTTTTGATTTTTCCGAAGTATCTCGAAGGATTTTGAATTTTCTCTCTCGGTGATTTTTGTAATTTTCAGGAGATAAGATCCAGCGATTTTGTTGAAAATTTTTATTTTGCTGATTAAACTTTTCATTATGTTTTTGGCTTTGTTTTTGATACTTGATATAACAATAAAGATGGGGGCGCTTGCTCCTGATGGCAGTTCGTACGCTATAATATCTGCAAAGCTCAGAAACGAACTTGAGAAGGCGACAGCAGGAAAAGTCAAGATGGTATGGTATATGGGAGGAGTTATGGGCGATGAGCCGGAGATGGTCAAGAAGATAAAGATAGGTCAGTTGAACGGAGGTGGTTTTACCGGCTATGGCTTGGGGCTAATAGAAAAAAGCATAAGAGTTCTCGAACTCCCAGGTCTCTTCAAAGATTATGATGAATTGTTATGGGTGTGGGATAAGTTTCGCGATGAGTTCAAAGATAAGTTCAGGTCAAAGGGTTTTGAGCTTCTTGCTGCTTTCCCTGTCGGTAAGGTGTATGTTTTTGCGAATAAACCCATTTCAAAACTTGATGATTTTAAGGATGTGAAGCTGTGGGTTTGGTCTGGAGATCCGCTTGCATCCGAAGTTGCTCAGGTCCTCAAAGGTTATGCACAACTTATAAACCTTTCAATATCAGATGTCCTCACCGCGCTTCAGACAGGAATGATAAACGCCTTTTATAATATGCCTTATGGAGCTCTCGCTCTTCAATGGTCAAAACACGTAAAATATATGTTAGATTATCCTGTGAATATAGCTATGGGGGGAGTTGTGGTGAGTGCAAAAACATTTGAAAAACTTTCCCCGGAGCAAAAGAAAATCATGCAAGAACTTGTAGATAAGTATTTCAAAGATGTGTCAAAATCATTTTTAGATGAGAACGATAGAGCTCTTGAGGAGTTCAAAAAGCAGGGCATTTCGCTTGTCCGAGCAGATGAGAGTTCTCCTGACTTCAGAAAAATCCTCGAAGTGTTTGCAAAAGTTCATGAGAAGTTCAAGGGTGATTTTTACTCAGAAGAGCTTTATCAGAGAGTTCTACAAGCAAGAGATAAATTCAGAGCTGAAAAGAAAAAATGAAAATTTATGACTAAATGGAAAATTTTTTGAAAAATTTTTTTAAATTTTTTTGATACTCAAAAGGAGGCGGGATAATACATGATATGTAAATATATTTTTAGAGCTTTTCGGCAGTTTGGGTTCTTTTCTATTTTGTTTTTCTCTCCTATACTTTTCCCCTTACCTTATTATGTTTCTGCTCAGGAGATTGTTGTGAAGTTTGGAACTCTTGCTCCAGCAGGTTCTGTTTGGGTTGATGTAGTTCAGGAGATAGCAAAAGAAATAGCTGAAAAAACCAACAACAGAGTGAAATGGATATCCTACACCGGAGGAGTGATGGGAGATGAAGAAGAGATGATAAGGAAAATAAGAATAGGTCAGCTTCACGGTGGTGGCTTCACTATAAATGGAATTAAAAAGATTGCTCCCGAACTTGGTGTACTTGATGAACCGTTTGTTTTGAGGAACGAGAAAGAAGTAGATTATGTGTATGATAAATTTTTTGATGAGTTTGAAAAATACTTTGAGCAAAGAGGTTATAAGATTTTACTCTTTACTGAACAGGGTTTTGTCTATTACTTTTCAAAGAACCCAGATGTTTCGGGTTTTAAAGATGTAGGTAAGACAAGGTTGTGGGTGTGGAAAGGAGAAAGGGTTATGACCGCTATGGCTTCTATTTTAGGAACGAGTCCGATTTACCTTCAAGTTCCCGATGTTCTTTCTGGACTTGAAACAGGAATGGTGGAGTCGTTTCAGACAAGCCCTATGGCTTGCTTGAGTTTGCAGTGGTGCAAGCTCGTCAAAGTTATGATAAACTACCCTTATAGGTTTGAGCCAGGGGTTGTGGTCGTTTCAAAATCGGTGTGGGATAAAATACCGCAGGATGTTCAGAACATAGTTATATCTACATTCAGGAAATATCAGAAGATGGCTTCTCAAAGGATAAGACAGGGGCAGAAAGAAGCCATAGAAAAGATAAAAGCGATGGGAGTAAAACTCATATCTCCTTCGCAGGAAGAGATCAACTGGCTGAGGTCCGAAGTTCAGAAGAAACTGTGGTTCAGCAAAGATTCCGGATATCCTGCCGATCTTTTGAAGAGAATAAACGAAGAGCTTGAAAAGTTCAGAAGAGGAACGGGGGGGTAGAAACTTTTATGTCGTTTTTGAGGAGGATAAGCGATATTGCAGAGAAAATAGAAAGTTTCCTGATTTTTGTTCTTGTTTTTCTCATGGTGATTTTTTCTTTTCTGCAGATAATACTCAGAAATATTTTTGCCATCAGTATTTTCTGGTTCGATGACTTTGTTAGGCACAGTGTTTTGTGGGTTGGATTTCTCGCCGCTTCTATTGTGACAGCTCATGGCAGACATATAAACATAGATTTGTTCTCAAGATTTTTCAAAGGTGCTTCAAAAAGGTTGCTTGGAGTTATAAAAAATATCTTTTCACTTGTGATCTCTGTTATTTTACTTTATGCCTCTTTGAAGTTCATATCTTATGAGAGAGAAGGTGGCGAGGTATCTTTGACCTTGAAAGTTCCTGTATGGTATCTTGAACTCATTTTTCCCTTCGCTTTTTCCATGATGATTTTTAGGTTCTTCATTCTTACTCTGGAGGAGATTTTGGGTAGGAAGGTTGAGGAGGAAAAGAAGGAGGAGAAATTTTTTGTATAAGCAGTTTTTATTTTTAGCAGTTCAGGAGGATTTTTTATGTTAGCAGTTTTGACTTTAATTTTTGTCTTCCTCATTGCTTTTTCGGGTGTTCCTCTCTTTACTGTAATGGCAATAGGTGCGATTTTGGGTTTTATTTTTATATCTCAGGTAGATATTGCAATTATTGTTCAGGAGGCGTATCGTCTTGCGAGCGCTCCATCTCTGATGGCGATACCACTTTTCACTCTTGCAGGATATATTTTAGCTGAATCAAAAGCTCCACAGCGTCTTTTGCGTTTTACTAATGCGTGGGTTGGTTGGCTCCCCGGTGGAATTCCCCTCGTTGTCCTTCTTGCTACTGCTGTCTTTACTTCTCTTACCGGTGCATCAGGAGTCACTATTGTGGCTCTTGGCTCTCTTTTACTACCTATACTGCAAAAATCTGGATACTCTGAAAAATACTCCATAGGTATAATAACAAGCACCGGCTCAATAGGGCTTCTCTTCCCTCCATCTCTTCCAATAATACTATATGGTGTTATATCTCAGACTGCTGTCAATGAACTTTTCATAGCCGGAGTTTTTCCGGGAATTACGATAATAATTATCTTTTTCATCTACTCTTTTTTTGTCACTATATTTTCAAAGACAGCACGTGTTCAGAAGTTTGAACTCAAGGAAGCGCTTTCTGCGACAGTTCAAGCTATATTTGAAGTACCCCTGCCTTTATTCATATTGTTTGGTATATATACGGGTGTTTTCACTGCTTCTGAGGCAGCTACAATAACAGCGGTCTGGGTGATAATAGTTGAAGTTTTTATATACAGAGATATAAAGTTGAAAGATTTCCCTCGTATTGCCAAAGAAAGCATGCTCCTTGTTGGAGCGATATTCGCAATACTATCTATGGCTATGGGTTTTACCAATTTCCTTATAGACCAGCAGGTACCTCAAAAATTATTTGAAATCGTTCGTCAATACATAACATCAAAGGAAACATTCTTTATAATACTTAACCTTTTCCTTCTTATTGTCGGAATACTTATGGATATTTTCTCTGCAATAGTTGTTGTTGTCCCTCTTATTGCACCCGTTGCTTTGAAATATGGTATAGACCCCGTTCATCTTGGTATTGTCTTCCTCACCAATTTGGAGATAGGATATCTGACCCCTCCTGTTGGACTTAACCTTTTTATATCATCTTTCAGGTTCGGAAAGCCCGTAACTTTCCTTTACAAAGTTTCTTTACCATTTCTGGGACTTATGTTGCTCTCTCTTATTATCATAACTTATGTTCCGGATTTATCTTTGAGGTTGGTTAGGGGAGTGATGGAGGGAGAAATTTCAGGAGTTGAGAAAGGTAAAGAGGTTGTTGTGAAGATTCCTGAAATTCAGTTTGAGCAAAAGGTGGTTAGCGGTAGGGGGTTCAAAATATATATTCCGCTTCAGGATATGACGAAGCCATCAAGGTACACGGTGATTTTTGAAACGAATGGTAAGGGACCGGTTGTGAAGGAGGTTCAAGTGAAGAGGGGAAGAGTTGTGAAGGTAGATGTTGGTTTTTGAAGTTGCGGGGGCGGGACTCGAACCCGCGACCTCCGGGTTATGAGCCCGGCGAGCTACCATCTGCTCTACCCCGCGACCTATAACTTATATAATAAAATCTATAAGAATCAAATTCCAAAAAATCAAAAAATCTTCTTGCACCAAACGAAATTTTGTTAGCTTTATAGAAACTATCTTATATGAAAAACAGAAAAATCTGCATCACATTTTCATTGCTCTGTCTTTTTCTATCCCTCTCTTACTCATATGCTCAGGAGAAAGAACAAGTTCCTCATAAAGTTCAAGAAGAAAGATATACAAGAAAATCTATAACTCGTATGAAGCTTTCTGTACCATCAGATGTTGAAAGAATATATAAAGTCGCCGATTTTCTCCTTGGATTTGACCTCACAAGATTTCTTGAAGAGAAGATAAAATCTGCGATAGAGATAGAGAGGTTTGATTACAATCAGGTCAATGTGAGTGCAAATACTGATATTGAGACACTTGCTCGTCTTGTGAAAGAGTATGTTGATGCTGTCAAAGTAGATAGAGCCAAAGCAGAAGCACAAATTGATTGGAGGTTCAAAGACCTTGTTATAACTGCTGATGATATAAGAAAAATCGCTGACTCAGCTTACATATACTCTCCCAAAGTCAAAAATCTTGATGTGAATGTATTTATTGTACCGCGCAACAGAAGGATTGAGATGACAATCTGGTGTTCAATAGGTATTGAGGTCGCTTACTACAAAGTTGATTTTGATACAGGAAAACCTATTTTAGTTTTCAAAACATACGATAGTCAGACCGAGAGGGTTAAGGTTGGAAAGATAGAGCTTTTGCCTCTGCCTTTTCCTTTCTCTCTTTTCGGTCCAGAAGTTGATATAATAGAGACACCTCTTGACGCTTTTGAAAGGTGTATGGTCAAAGCAATTTTCTGGGTCGGTGGCAAAATCAATAGATCCATGAGAAGAATTCCCGACTTCGCTCTTACTGCTCCAATAGTCAATTCATCTTCTTTTTATGTTTATTCTCCGCTGACCAAAAGAGATAAGGTTTATATTGATTCTGATTTCCGGGTTCTTGAAAGGCAGGAGTTTGAGCGTGATGGTAAAAAAGAGGAGGTTTTCAGAAGTGTAGGGTGGGTAAGAGCGAGAAAAGTAGCCGATGGTGAAAAAGAAGTTGTTTCCGCTTTTCAGATACTATCTGGTTCTCCCGAGGTCGGGCATATAATAAGGGAGTACTCGCTTCTGAACATAGGTTTAGTTCCTTCTTTTTATTTTCTGCCATCTCCCGGCTTTTCTTACGAGAGTTCATCTCCAAATGTTTCTCTGCCCAAATCAAGCAGTGGTGGATTTGCTTTTTCTCTTGGTGTAAAAGCTAATTTTGCTACTGCTTTTTCTATCAACGTATCAGAGTTTTATCTTATTTCTGATTTATATCTTCTTGCTCAGAAGACGGTTTTTGAGTTAGGGGGAAGGGTGGGGTTGAAGAAGAAATTTTATTTCAGGAATTTGGGGGTGAATCCTTCTTTGACTTTTGATTTTGCTCGTGTTCTCCTTCCTTTCACTCGGACTGATGTTGGAGTTGATGTTACTGCTGGTGATTATATTCTTGGTATATCTCCTGCCTTAACTTTTGAGTGGTTTTTCCATCCGAGGTTCAGTATTTTTGCGGGAGGTGGTTACAGATTTATGACTGTTGCAGAAAATTTCACATACAATTTAGAAGGTGCTGAGTTCTCTCTTGAAGGGGCAAGATACAATCCATCTGGTATCTTCTTTTTAGGGGGCTTTGAGATAACTATATGGTAAGATTATACCTTTTGCATATTAAAAAATGATTTTTGAGCGAGCGAGCATTTGTACTTCAAAGAATTTTCAGGAATAATTCTGTGAAGAGAACTTTTTACTTTTATTCTCTCGTAGATAGGTTTTAATACTTTTGATATGGCGATCGGCGCAGTAAAGTTTGACCTGACTTTTATCACAGGCGATGGATGTAAGACATTACAGCGTGGTCTTTTGGAGTTGATAAAATATGCGGATTATTTTGATTTTCTTCCTTCTTACTTTTATATCACAGGTTTTCGTCTGATTTACGGAGTTTTTGAGACCGTTGAGCTGATGAGATCTGGTAAAGGTAAAGGGGTTTATTGAACGGTTAAAGGCAGGCGAAATTCAGATAAGGGCATATTCATCTCGTAAGAGGAACGCTCGCTATATATAAAATTACTTTCAAGAAGGAGAGATAGAGATGTGGGAAGGGGTTAATTTACAGGTTCGAGCAGAGAAGATTATGTGATAATGCTTTGGCTCAATCAGAATTGATATTTTTGTGTTTAAGATAAAAAAGTGGTTCATAATTTCTGCTAACTGACATAGCGAAAGGTATTTATTTATTTTTGGATGTATTGTTAATACCATTGTAATCTATTTACTTGTTTCCAACTAAAATTTCTTCATACAAACTTATTATCTTATCTCCTATGTTTGATATTTCAAATTCTTTAAATCTTTCCTTAGCATTTTGACTAAACTTAATATATAAATCGTTATTGCTTAATATCTTATTTATTGCCTCAGCTAATGCTATTGGGTTTCTTGGTGGAACTACAAACCCTGTAATATCATTTTGATTTACATAGTTCATACCTGAACCATAAACGTCAGTTGTTATAAGAGGTTTACCAAAATATAGGGCTTCAACCAAGACCAAACCAAAAGCTTCATTTCTTGTAATAGAAGGCAAACAAAAAACATCACAATTTTTTATATAAGCATTCACCTTATCTACTCTTCCAATTAAAAAAACTTTATCCTCTAACTTTAGATTTTTAACTTTTTTTTGCAAAGAATGAAATAAAGGACCACTTCCTGCTATAACTATAGCTGTGTTATCGTCTATGTATTTTCCAGCCTCTATTAAATATTCAAACCCTTTATATTCTACTAGTCTACCTATTGATAAAACTATTTTTTTACCTTCATTTTTAAGTTTTTTGAACTCTTCCTTGAGATTTTTATCGTTTTGGTTTTCTTCGAATTTTCTTGGGTTCAAACCTAATGGTATTACTACTCCTTTATCTCTAAAACCTTCTAACTGTTTTGATGTATGTAGGTATTGAGGGGATGTACATATGATTCTATCCACTTTTTTTAAATACATTTGTTGAAATGGCTTATAAAAAAAGTACATTAATTTTTGTCTGATTATATCAGAGTGCCAATGGGCTATTACTTTTTTATTGGTAAATAGCGATAAGATCTCTGCAAGTGGGTTGGGAGAATGCACGTGAATTAAGTCATAATTTTTTTCTATCTCTTTAAATGTTTTTATAAAATCCCAGGATAAAGGAGCTGAGTTTAGTTTAATATTCATTTTGCATGAGTAAAAATCAAATTCTTTATAGTTTTCTTTAAAAGTTTTATCTCCGAAACAAAGCAAATCTGCTTTTATACCTTTTGAATTTAAATATTCTAAAAGGTCGTAAGTAAATACTTCAATTCCTCCTTCATTTGGAGGGCAAAGTTTACCAAGGTGTAAGACTCTCATGTTCTATCTTTTTTTATTTAATAACTCACTATAAACATGTATAAATTTTTCTGCTACTCTATCCCAAGTATAGTTCTTTTCAATTTTTTCATAAGCTCTTTTTGACATATCTTGAAGAATAGAGCTATTATCTTCGATCGTTTATATTATTTTAAGTAACTCACTTGCTTCGTTAAATACAAATATATCCTTATCTTTTTCAAACAACGGTTCAATTGGTTTATAATCAAATTGGGTACAAATTACAGGAATTCCAATAGACATAGCTTCAAGAATCTTAGTCCTATAACCAGAACCTTGAATTGTTGGTGATATAAATGCGTAGTATTTGGCCAGCATATCATGGAGTGTTTCAGGCTTTTCTATAAAACCTTTTAGAAAAATTTTATAATTCTTTAAATTATCTTTCTCTTTTTCAAAAATATTACAAATTTTTCCATAGACGTGAAACTCGAAAGGAATCCTATGTGATATTTCTTTCCAAATATCAATAAACCATCTCAATGATATTATGTTTGGTACTTGATCGCTTGCCATAAATACAATAGCTTTTTTCTTATTTTTTTCTTTAAGATAAATATTATCTTTTAACTCTATTCCGTCATAGATATAAATGCATTTTTTTGGGTTTATTTTTAATGTTTCGGTTGCATAATCATAATCTTGCTTTGTTAAAAATGCTATTTTATCTGCATAATCCCAAATTTCTAGTTCATATTTTAAAGTTTTTCTGTATTGCCATGCTGCAATAGTTTTATATAATAAATTTTTGGTTTCTTTTATATAGGTTTTAATTTGATTATGCACAATATCCTGTTGTCTCAAAACTATCGGTATATCGAACTGTTTACTCAATAAAAATCCATATTTAAACATATGAGATGTATGTACTTGAATAATATCAGGTTTTATAGATCTAAAGATATTGACCATTTTATCATAGTAATTTTCATTCCAATACTTTTTTATCTTAAATGGTTCATTTTCAAACAAGTTTTTCAGAAGCATTAATGGTCTATCACTTGTATTGTGTTCGAAGGGATAGACATTTATGCCTAGTGATTTTAAGTGTTCTATATTTTTTTCGTTCTCTTTTATATTCCTTACAGGAAAAGACAAGTGAATATCTATATTTTTCTTAGCTAGGCTCTTTATCAAAAAATAAAAAGACGATCTTCCGTAAAACCACCAAGGATATGGAATTTGAGAGGTAAAAACCAAGATTTTTAACATACTAGACCTCCACAGTTTTAAGATTTGAAAATTTTTTTATGGAAGTAATTATAAATTTCATAATTAAAACTAAAATTAAGTTTCCTATAGCTGGAGTAAATACACCACCCATAACAATTCCAAAAGGAATACTATATAATGATGTAAGAATGGGTAAATCAAAGAAATCTATAGTAGGTACGGCAGCA
>JAUQOU010000029.1 GCA_030550715.1 bacterium
AATATGCTAACAAAGTCCATGATTTTGTGGCGATTTGTGGCGGGTCCTTTGGTGGTTTGGCAAAGTGTGATTTTGGTGATTTTTGGGGTTCTCGTGGCTTTGCAAGAGTTTTGGCAAAAAAGCCGGATGGTGCCTCATTGGAGTTGGCACTGGTTGGGATATTGGTTTTGGCTGATTCCCGAAATGATTTATTGGGGCATCCCCTTGGCGAGCTTGGTAGCCACGATTATGGTATGGCAGGGATTAACCCGTCATCGGGAAGTCCTGGGGCTCTGGTGTGTGGGTGTCAGTAGCCGCTATTTGCTGGGCTTGGTGGCTGTGATGGGATTTTTCAACGGACTAATTTTAGGTCTTCTGGATGGTTGGGTTTTAAATCGCAGTTACGTAAAAAGACATCAAATTTATTTTGAAAAACTTCAAAGGCAAGAAGCAATTAGGAAAATGAAAGAACTGGAAGACCTCATGATGTTTTATGATGGAAATGATTATTCAGAAGAATATGAGGATTATCTTTTTCTGTTTAAAGATTTTGATAGAACGATATTAGATGACGATGACGATGATGATGACGACGATGATGATGAAATTGAAAGAGGTTATTGGGATTATGAATCAGAAATATTTGACGAGTGAGAATATTTAAAAATCTTGCCACAGACCGTTTTTCAGTATGCATGAGCTTACACCGCCAGTGGGAGAAATTATAGAAAAAGCTAAAAAATCATCTCCACATCTTATGTATATAGAGCCAGATATATCTTTGAGACCTTTTGGAGAGAAATTATATGATGTTTTTTGTGAAGGAGTTCCCTTTTCGTTTGAGCAAGCTTTATAACTTATGTCAGGGGTCTCCAATCTGAAATTGTGTTTGAAGATCTTCATCTTCCCTCCATATTGAATTTCTATCTCTTTCTCTAAAAAATTTATTTTTGATTCTCCGTATTTTAAAGACATAACTTTTGTTGATGATATGAGTTTTTCAACAAAACTTTTTGTGAATTTTGGAGAGCATGAATCTTTTGTCTTTATAACTCCCAGAGCCAAGAGAGGAAGTATTGCAAATGGAATCAGTAATCTTAAAATCGCCATAATATCTCTATAATACCTAAAAACAAATTTTAAGGAGAAAATTTTGAGATTATGAATGAAAAAAAAATTCTTCTGACGGGATGTGCTGGGTTTATCGGTTTTTTCACTGCAAAAAAACTCATAGAAAACGGATACTATGTGGTGGGCATTGATGATATGAACGATTACTACGATGTGAAGCTTAAAAATTGGCGCCTTGAAATACTCAGGTCTTTCCGAAACTTTGAATTTCTGAGAGCAGATATATCAAAAGATGAGGAACTCAAAAAACTGAAAGGAGAGAAATTCTCTGTGGTTTTCAATTTGGGAGCAAGAGCAGGTGTGAGAGGAAGTGTGAAAAATCCTAAAATATACATAGATGTTAATATAGTTGGGAATCTAAATCTTCTGAACTTTTGTGTTGAGAATGGGATTGAAAAGTTCATTTTGGCTTCAACTTCAAGCATATACGCTAATTTGGAACCACCTTTTTCTGAGGAACAAAAGTCCGATAAAGTTCTCTCTCCTTATGCTGCGACTAAAAAATCTGCTGAACTCTTCTGCTACTCATACCACCATCTTTACGGAATAGATATTACTGTTTTTCGGTATTTTACGGTCTATGGTCCTGCGGGCAGACCAGATATGAGCATTTTCAGGTTCATAAAAAACATAATGGAAGGCAAACCAATAGTGATATACGGAGACGGAAAACAAAAAAGGGACTTCACATACATAGATGACATAGTTGAAGGGACAATAAAAGGAGAGAAAAAAATAGGTTATGATATAATAAATTTGGGGAATAGCAGACCCGTTGAACTTATTTATGTTGTGAAGCTTATTGAGCAGGAACTTGGAAGGAAAGCCGAGATAATTTTTGAAAAGCCAAATCCAGCAGATCTGCCCATAACATGTGCTGATATATCAAAAGCAAAAAAGATTTTGGGCTGGGAGCCAAAAATCTCAATAGAAGAGGGAATAAAAAGAACTTGCGATTGGTTCAAAGAAAATAAAGATTTTATAAAATCAATCAGTACAGAAGAAAATATATGATCTTTCAGGGAAATAAAAACGCATTTTTGAAGAATATAAAAATATCTTTAACCGCTTTGCTCAATTATCAGTATCCTTTTTCCTGAGCTTCTCTTTTCTTTTTTAGTTCTTCGTCAAGTGATTTTAAAGCTTCTTCCGTTCTCTCTTTAATGACAGCTCTGTGTTGCTCTCTTATTTTTCTTTTCATGTTCTCGTAGAGATTTGAGAGGAATTTGCTATCGATTCTCATAGTTGCTCTGCAATAGAAAATTTTATCATCAGACCATGTTTCATCAATAGTGGCAAAGTTCAGTGTAGCTTCTGAAACTTCTTTTGCTATTGAGGATGTGAATTCGTCAAGACCTTCGGCATCTTCGTTGAAATAATCTCTGTGGTTTTCTATAAAGTCCTTCACAAGCGATGCAGAATATGTTTCTACTGCTTTTGCTATTTCTGCTCTTGCTCTTGCCCCACACCTTACCCTGTTCATCTGCTCTGATTTCGTCTTATCTGCTACTCCTACTCCGTATATTTTATTCTCTTTTTCATCAAACCACGAAATTCTTTCTGTCCAGCTTGGTTTTCTCTTTGCACAAGATAAAATGAGTAAAAAGCTCATTCCTAAAAGTAAAAGCCCAAAAGCCGATTTTCTCCTCAGTATCATAATATATTTCCTCCCTTTCAAATATTTTTCTTTCATTAATAAATTTAATCAAAATCGCAGAGAAATAGAAAGAGAATTTATATTTTGTCAGGTGGGGGAGATAAGAATAACAGGAGGAGAGTTCAGGGGAAGAATAATAAGGTTTCCAGATGACATTTTTTTAAGACCTCTTACTTCACTCATAAGAAAAGCCATTTTTGATTCTATTGATGTTGAGGGAGCAGAAATTTTAGACCTTTTTGCGGGTTCTGGTAGTTTCGGAATAGAAGCCCTATCTCGTGGAGCTAAAAAAGTCGTTTTCGTAGAAAAAAGTAAAAAATTATCTTCTGCTATTTCAAAAAATCTTCAAATTCTCGGAATCAAAAGCTACGAAGTCGTAAATCAAGATGCTATGTCTTTTCTAAAAAGTAGAAGCGGAAAAGAAAAATACGATATCGTTTTCTGTGATCCTCCGTTTTCAACGAAATTTGATAAAGAGTTTTTTCCCCTTATAAAAAACTTTGTGAGAACATACTTTATTTTGAGAAGACAAAAAGGAAAAGATTCAGAAGATGAAAAGAATTTGTCTGAATTTTTCTCTTATAAAAAAAGAATCTACTCTGATTCTGTCGTCTTTTTCGCATTTGAAAAAGAATGATATTGAGAAAAAAGCACTGATAAAGAGCTAATTTTACTATTTAGTTTAATGGTTATCAGAGTAGGAACAAGAGGCAGCAAGTTAGCGTTAAAACAGACCGAAATCTTCATAGAGAAACTCAAAAGCGAGTTGAAAAAATCAGGAGAAAATGAACCAGATTTTGAAATAATAAAGATAAAGACAAAGGGAGATAAAATCCTTGACTCTCCTTTGAGCAAAATACCCGGGAAAGGATTTTTCGTAAAAGAAATAGAGGAGGAGCTCGCACAAGGAAAAATTGATTTTGCAGTTCACTCCTTGAAAGATGTGCCGACGGAAATGCCAGAAAATCTTGTAATTTCTGCCTTTTTGAAAAGAGACCCGCCGGGAGATGTGATATTAGGCATGACAAAACAAGAAATAGCGTTAAGCTCAGAAAAATCAAAGGTGAAAATCGGAACTTCTTCTTTGAGGAGAGAGATACAGCTCAAAAAAATGTTCGGCAAAAATATTGAGGTAATACCAATAAGAGGAAATTTAGATACAAGGATAAGAAAAGTTGAAAGAAAGGAATGTGATGCGATAGTTGTCGCTTATTGCGGAGTCATAAGATTAGGATTTGAAGATAAGATTTCAGATTATCTTGACCCAAGAGAATTTCTATACGCTCCGGGACAGGGAATAATAGCAGTTGAGGCAAGAAAAGATAACGAACTTGCTATTCATCTTTCAAAGCTTGTTGACGATAAGGAATCAAGATTTTTGGGAACTCTTGAAAGAGAGATAGTCAGAAAAATTGGGGGGGGATGTAATTCGCCTTTCGGCATATTTTCTGAAATAAAAAAAGAACCGGGAGGAGATAAAGAGGTTGTTTTGTTTTTAAAGTTCTGTGCTTTTGAGAGAAATATAAGTTATGAAAGCTACTTCAAGCTAAGTGATTTTGACTCATCAGAAATATCAGAATGCGTGAGAGAAATATGTGAAAAAGTTGAGAAAGATATAAGAAGAACTTTTTGAGATTATGATTTGAAAATTTCAATCACGATATTTCATTAAATAAATATATTTTTATATATTTTGCTTTGTTTTGGGGTGTCGTCTAACTGGCAGGACACGGGACTTTGGATCCCGGCGTGGAGGTTCGAGTCCTCCCACCCCAACAAAATCAAATGGCAAAAGGACAGAAGGGAGAGATAAAAATTTTCTCTGGAACAGCTAATCCTCAGCTTGCTCAAAAGATTTCAGAATATATAGAAATTCCTCTTGGAAAGTGTGAGATAAAAAGATTTGCAGATGGGGAGGTTTGGGTTGAGATAAAGGAGAACATAAGGAGAGCGGAGGTTTTCATAATACAGCCGACATGTCCCCCGACAAACGATAACCTTATGGAACTTCTGATAATGATGGACGCGCTCCGAAGAGCGTCAGCTGAAAAAATAACAAATGTTATCCCATATTACGGTTATGCAAGGCAAGATAGAAAAGTTGAACCAAGAACCCCAATTTCAGCCAAGCTTGTCGCAAATTTACTGCAAGTCACCGGCTCAAACAGAGTTGTAACGGTTGACCTTCACGCAGGACAGATTCAGGGTTTTTTTGATATACCAGTTGATAACCTTTATGCCATGCCGATACACATAGAATACATAAGGTCAAGATGGGGTGAAGGTGATGATATAGTCATAGTTTCTCCTGATACTGGTGGAGCAGCTCGTGCGAGATCGTACGCAAAACATCTGAAATCTGGCTTTGCAATAATAGATAAAAGAAGACCAAAACCGAATGATTCAGAAGTTGTTTTCGTGGTAGGTGAGGTAAAAGGGAAATATGCTATTATTGTAGATGATATAATTGATACTGCTGGAACTGCAATAAAAGCAGCAGAAGCATTAATAAATCACGGAGCAAAAGGAGTTTCTGTTGTATGCACTCACCCGATTTTATCTCAAAACGCTCCCGAAAGAATAAAGGAATCTGTAATTGAAGAAGTTGTGGTCACAGATACAGTACCTCTCAACGGAAAAGATCAGAGAGCCGGAGGAAAGATAAAGGTCGTCAGCGTTGCAAAACTTCTTGGAGAAGCCATAATGAGAATTTACGAAGGGAGAAGTGTGTCAGAACTATTCTTGTGATTTTTTCACTGCTGAAACGCATAGCGCGACAGCGGAGGGGGTCCGAGCAGAATTTCTGTGAGTGTTTTCGGAGACGCTACCTTTATATCATCAGGAACCGACTGACCAACAGTAAAAAAAGCAAGAGGGACTTCAAGAAATGAACCTATGTTCAAAATGACTCCGGGGTACGATGTTTCATCTATTTTTGTGAATATAACATAATCTATATTCATTTCTGAAAATCCTCTCATAACATTTATCATTTCTTCTTCTCTTTGCGAGCAAGAAAGAAGCAGTATAACTTCTATCTTTCTCCTGCTTCCTATATCTTTTATCAAAGATGCTATCTTTCTTATGTTTTTTAAGTCATACTGACTCTTCCCTATTGTATCTATGATGACAAGTTGAAATTTTTCAAGATTTTTCCATATACCAGTTAGTTCTTCGGAGTTAGTGGCTACAAAAAGAGGTATTCCCATTATATCTGCATATTTTTTTATCTGTTCTACCGAGCCGATTCTATACCTATCTGTTCCTAAAAGTGCCACGCTTTTTATTCCGTTCATAATGCATATTGCAGATATTTTTGCTGCGGTTGTTGTTTTTCCTACTCCTGTTGGACCAACGAGGGCTATAAATTTTCTTTCTCCTCTGAAAACATCGTTGAGCGGATTTCTGAAATTCACATAAGAAGTTATAATTTTTGAGAAAGATGAGTCATCTGGTTTCATATTATGCGAGATAATATCTTCAACTATTGATAGTGCGATGTTTCTCTCAACTCCTCTTGCGATAAGCTTTTTGAAGAGCGAAAGAGCAGGAGATGGCAGTTTCAACTCATAAGGAAGAAAATTTCTACGCGAAATCAGTTCAATATGCATTTTTATACCTTCAAAATCCCTTTTCATCTCCTCTATTTTCCTTGAGATTTCTCTTAGATAGTCAAAGTTCTCTGTTGAAGGTTTCTCTTCTTTTTTTTGATTTTGAGTGTTTTGTTGATAAGTTTGGTTTTGATTTTGTGTGTTATTAAGGACTCCAACGACCACCTCGTAGTATTTTTCTCCGCCTATATCTTTTTCGTCGTATCCGAGTATTACGGCGTTGCTTCCCACATCTTCCTTTATTTTCTCAAAGATTTTGAGGAGGTTCTTTCCAGAAAATTTTTTTATCAGAGAGTATTTCACAATATAAATTATACCATTTTTGTATGGTTTTTTTGATGAGTATTTTTGAGGAAGCACCTTTACCTCTTGAGATCAACAGGAGTTTATTTGAAGAGGAGAAGAGTTTTGTTCATGTTTTTTCTTTTTCATCAGATTGCATAAGTGTTGGGAGGAACACGAAGGTATTAGAAGCGGAAAGGTTTGGTTGTGAGGTTTTCAGGAGGAGAACGGGTGGGGGAGCGGTTTATCACAGGAGGGAAGTAGATGTTTGTTTTGCGTTTTCTTTTCGTTTCAGGGGTATTACAATAAGGGAGGTTTTTTCTTGTGTAGCGGATATTTTAAAGCAATTTATTTTGAAGGAATATTCTTTGAGTGATGGTCAGTTGGTTATCAGAGATAATGGGGATATATTTTTTAACAACATTAAAATTTGTGGCATATCCTCTGCGAGGAAAAGAGATTTTTTTCTCTTTGAGGGCTGTCTGTTTCCCATCAATACCCAATATAGAACTTATAATTCAATCTTGAATTTTTCCGATGTTTGTTTCTATCTGTTTCCTGAAAAAGCAGAAAATTTCCTCAAATTATCTTTCTCTCTCTTTGAATTTCTTACTGAAGAAATTCCTGAGAAATTTTACAAATAATAAAATCTAAAATTTCTTGAAAAAACCTTATTACTGCAAAAAAATTAATATTTTTTTAAAAGAAAATTTTCGGAATTTTAACACATTATGCAAAAATTTATTATAATTTATAAATAAAGGGAAGTGAAAATTTTAAGATTATGAAAATAGATGAAAAAAGCGCTTTGATAGTAGTAGATATTCAAAAGGACTTCACCCCCGGCGGTGCCCTTGCTGTCCCCGACGGAGATAAAATAATTCCAACAGTTAATAAATACATAGAAGAATTCAAAAAGCAGGGAGCTAAAATTTTTGCTACAAGGGATTGGCATCCTGAAAATCATATATCTTTTAAAGAAAGAGGGGGACCGTGGCCGCCACACTGCGTCCAGAATACCGAAGGCGCTCAATTCCACCCTGACCTCAAACTCCCAGATGATGTAGAAATAATATCAAAGGCATTTGAACCAGATAAAGAAGCTTACTCTGGTTTTCAGGGAACAGAGCTTGATAAAAAGCTGAAAAGCTATGGCGTAGAGAAAGTTTTTGTCTGCGGTCTTGCAACAGATTACTGTGTCAAAAACACCGTCCTTGACGCAATAAAAAACGGATACAAAACTTTTCTCCTTTTAGACGCCGTCAAAGGAATAGCTGAGGATACCACAGAAAAAGCAATAGAAGAGATGAAGAGTGCGGGAGCTGAAATAATTACCATAGACCAGATTGAGTCCGAAAAAGAAATGCTCCCCGAAAAATTAGAAAGGAAAGTTCAGGAGATAAAAGAAGTCGCCGAAGCCAAGTTAGAGCAGGTCATATCGGAGACGGGAGAGAAGCTTTCAGAAGCGGGAGAAAAACTGAAAAAAGAGGTAGAGAAGACAAGAAAGAAAGCTGAAAAAGTGATAAAGAGAGAACAGAAAAAACTCAAAAAGAAAGTAGAGAAGACCAAAAAAGAGGTCTCAAAGAAGGTCAAAAAAGCGGTAGAAAGTGTTGTAAGTATGATAGGGCAAGTTGCGGAAAAGTTAAAAGATACTAAAAAACAAAAAATTGCCGGAGCGAAGAGGAAACATGCGGAGAAAAAGGAAGTTCAAGCACAAAAAGTCGCTCGGAAAAAGAAAATTTCACCCGGGGGCGGAAAGTTCCCCCGGGAAAGAAAAAAAGGAGGTGGAAAAACTATGCCGGCAAAGAAGTCAGCAGCAAAAGCAAAAAAAGGCAAAAAAACAGCGAAGAAAAGCAAAAAATAAAAGATAAGCATCCTTTCTGAAAAAAAGCAAAAAAACAGAAAATTAAGGGGGGAGGGTTTTTCTCCCCCCTAAAACACAATTTTAAAAATTCCGCATAAGAAAAACCGAAATTGTAACTTTACCTATTTTCACGAGTTTATTTATTTTTGAGCATGAAAGTTTGTATCGTAGCAGGTGGAACCGGTGGACACATTGTTCCAGCAATAGCAGTTGCTGAAAAAATTCAAGGGGAAAAGCTTTTCATTACTGGTAGGTTAAGAAAAGCCGAAGAAAAGTTTTCAAAACAAATTCCGGGTGAGGTCAAGTTTATTGATGTAAGACCAATAGTCGGGAAGGGATTATCTGCAATAATAGGTTTTATATCTGTGATACCGGCGGTAAAGCAAGTTCTTGAAATTTTCAAAAACTTCAAGCCAGAAGTGGTTATAGGTTTTGGAGGTTACGTCTCTGGTCCCGTTCTTCTTGCGGGTAAGCTAAGTGGTGCAAAGGTATTTGTTTTTGAGCAGAACTCTTTTATGGGATTTGCTAACAAAATCTCTTCATTCTTTGCGGATAAAGTTCTTCTTTCTTTTCCCGATGCAGAGATACCGTCTTTTGCAAGGAAAAAGTCGGTACATGTTGGATTTCCGATACGTGATAAATTCAAAGCAGAATTATCATCTGCTATGAGTTTGGGGAAAAACAGCGAATCGATAAATATTTTCGTCACAGGGGGGAGTCAGGGAGCTTTGTCTCTTAACCTCCTTTTTCTGGAAACATTAAAAAAAATAATCAGCTCTTCAAAGGAAATACGGAAGATAAAGGTTTTTCATCAAACGGGAGATATATCTTATTTTCTGGTTAAGGAATTTTACGAAAGGGAGATTTTCCCTTTGGCAAACAAAAAGGGGTTTTCTTTTGATGTTGAAATTTTTTCTTTCACAGATAGAATGGGATATTTTATAGGGGTTGCGGATTTAGTCATATCTCGTGGTGGAGCCGGAACAGTTTTTGAGGTCGCCTACGCTAAAAAGCCAGCTATTTTTGTCCCTCTCCCGAAATCAATAGGAGATCATCAGTTCAAGAACCCTCTGAAACTTTTCAGAGACGCTTGCATAATAGTCAGGCAAGAAGAAAAAGGCAGGTTTGAAATAATCATGAGTGAAATTTTAAAAAAACATACGATGCTGGAAGAGATGAAAAAGAGAGTAGAAGAAGAAATGAAAAACATTCAAATTGACGGGACAGAAAAAATAATAGATATTCTGAAAGGTTGATTTTTGTTCTGCTTATTCAGAGTTTTTTCTGATAATATTATCTCACAAAGTATCTTAGCTTTTGTTCTTTTCCTCCTCTTTCTATGACGATTTCAAAATATGTTTCATTTTGTATATCTGATAGAATTTTGAGTATGGCTTCTGGGCTTGAAACTTGAATTCCGTTTATTGATTTGAGAACGTCTCCATCTTCAAGTCCAATTATTTTGTAAAAACTTGAAGGTGAGATATTCAGAAGTCGGAATCCGTATATTTGTCCATCTTTTATGTATGGTATAGCTCTTGCTGATACGAGGAGGTTTGCCATATTAGATAGGTTTGACACGACGAACTCTTTTTTCACTTCGTATGTATTTTCTCCTATCTGTTTTAGGTCTGGTGACGGCATTTGGGGGAATGAAGGTTCAGTTCCTAATGTATTAAATTCTCCTGAGTTCCCTTGTTGTGGGGAAGGTGAAGGATTAGCTTGTGCCTGTGATTGGAATTTCTTTTCATCTTCTTCAAAAAGGAATAAGACCTCCTTGTTGTTTCCTCGTATTATCTCTATGCTATCTGATTTTATTGATACTATTTTTGCTCCTGGTTCTATTTCTTCTCCTTCTTTTTTCATCAGAGTGGTGTTGGAGGGAGAGTGGTATATGAAAGCCCAATTATTTCCTTTTTTACCTGAAACTATTGTTCCAACGAGTTTATATGAAGATGAAAGTGGTGAGAGAACGACAGGGATTGTTTCTGGTTCTTTTTTTTCTTCCTGTTTTGGTTTTTCTTTACCTAAGATTCCTTTTTCCCAGAGGAAGCTCATCAGTTCTGGTGGGGGTATACTTCCATCTTTGACATTTGGTGGGTTTTGATTATCAGCGTTGCTGTTGAGGAGTTTTGTTTTAATTTGAGATTTTGAGTTTTTTTCAGAGTTTGAGATGATGAAGATTTTTGATGATAGAAAGTAGGTCAGAGATTTTCCGAATGATATTCCGAGTACGAACACGAAAGCTAAATCCAAAAACAATTTTAACCTCTTTTTTAGCACTCTGAATATATTTTAGACATTTTGTCAATTCCGAGATGAATATTTTTGATTTTGTTGCTTGATTTATTATTTGGTGAGAATTATTTTCGGCTGTTGCTTCTGCGTCAAATCCATAAGCTTGGGCGACCTTATGGGGTGAAGTGATAGGGCTGAGGTAGTCCGCTTGATAATTGGCTTTTGACCTTAGTGATTCATAACCTTTGTTGTTTAAAACCAGTATTTTAAGTTCTATGTCGTAGTTGCTGGGGGTTCATAGAGCTTGTGGTGAGTAGTGAGAGTTTCTGTCTCCTATTATTTTCAGATGATGATGTATTATCTTGTTTAATTTAGAGCTTGTTAGAGAAGCAATTTTTTTTCCTGAAAATATTGTTTTGATATTTTATCTTTAAAAGGAGAGTTTTTTGTATATATTGATATTTTCAAACCATATTGGTTTAGCTTTTATTCTTATTTTTTTCTCAAAGAAAAGATTAAATGTTGAATATTTTTTCGTCTTGTATTATATTAAATTGATGTCAAATTTTTTTCAGATTGCTTTGTTCATAATTAGAAAATTATTTTTGATTGATTTTGAGAGAGCGTTGTTTATAGCATCTCAGATTTTTCCACCTTCTCAACCTGAGCTTTCTTTAAGAAGGATGAAAAATTTCCTTTTGACATATTTTGTGTGGAAATTTGGAGTAAAACTGCCTGTTAAACCCATAGTGCTTCAGATTGAATCTGTAAGAGGTTGTAATTTCAACTGTGTTATGTGCAGAGCTGGACAGTTTGAGACAAGGACAATGAAGTTTGAGGAATTCAAAAAAATTATCTGTCAGTTTCCTGAAACTTGTGCTGTTATAATGAACTTTGCGGGGGAACCATTTTTATCAAAAGATCTTTTGAGAATGATACGGTATGCTTCTGTTGAAAGAAAAATGCTTGTGACTACTTTTTCTAACTTTTCTATTCTTCCAGAGCCAGAAAAAGTTATTGAGAGTGGATTATATGAGATAATAGCTTCGATAGATACATTTAATAGGGAAAAATTCAGCGTGATAAGAGAGAAAGGTGATTTAGATGTTGTTGTGGATAATCTAAAAAGATTGGTGCAAGAAAGAAGGATCCGGGGGAAAAAGATTCCAGTAATAAGTATATCTGCGGTATTTTCACGAGAGACGAAAGAGGATGCTGAAGACATAATTGAAAACGCTATAAAAATAGGGGTAGATAGGGTGAAATTTCAGAGGTTATTTTTTAGTGCTCCTCCTTACCTACATGTTCCTACAAAAGATGATTTTGCTCACCTTCTTTATCTCAAAGAGAAATATAAAAACAAGATTGATGTGAGGATTTATAATTTTGAGTGGGGAGGAGATTCAATGCCCGGCTTTTGTTATTTAGCTTCTTCTATGCTGACAATTGATTTATTCGGTAATGTTTTCCCTTGCTGTACTCCTTATGCTATATTTGAACCTCATAAGTCCTCTCTTGGTATTATACATCCATCAGATCAAAAACTTTCAGAAAAAGTTTCGGATATATTAAGAAGGAGAGTCGAATTTATATCTAAAATGAGATATTTCACTCCTGATTTTTGCCGTTCTTGTCCTTTGTTTAAAAGAGAAAAGTGGGCAAATCAGCAGATTAAAAATTGATTTTTGAATTGAGATTAAACCTTATTTTTCTTATGATGAAAAAAATTGAAGATATTTTTAAAGATTTCAGAACCTCGTTAATAAGAGGTGAGTTAATAAATATCTTGCGAAGGATTGATAGGCATAGATTAAAAAATATTGTTGCGAGTTATCTTGCGAGGAAAAGTGGTTTTATGCTTTCAGATTCTCCTCGACCTGTGACAATATTTATTGAAACTGTTAAGGGATGTAATTTTAACTGTGTAATGTGCAGAGCCGGAGAGTTGGCAAAATCTTATATGAGTTTTGAAACTTTCAAAAAATTAATTGACTTATTTCAAGATACTTTGTATGTTTTCCCATACGTTGTTGGAGAACCTATGCTGAATAAAGATATATACAAAATGATAAAATATTCATCGCAAGTTAAAAAACAAGTTGTATTGATTATTTCTAACTTTTCTGTTATCTCTCCGGAAGAATTGGTAAAATCTGAACCAGTTGAGGTTTCTGCTTCGGTAGATTCTGTCAATCCCGAGAAATTTTCAAAAATAAGAATAAACGGAAATCTGAATCAAGTTCTCGGAAATGTAAAAAAGCTAATAGAAGCAAAGAAAAAGTTAAGAAGTTATCTACCCGTTGTTTCTTTCAATACGACTCTTATGAGAGAAAACTCTGAAGAGGTTGAAGATATTGTTAAAGTTGGCATCAGTATGGGAGTTAATAAGTTTTATTTTCAAACTGTCTTCAAAGCGGACTTTCTAAATGTTTGTGGAGAGATTCCAGAGCTTGATTCTATTGAGCGTGTTAGAGAATTGAAAAATAAATATAAAGGTAAAGCAAAGATTTTCCTTATATCTTACTACGAATACGAAAGAGGGGATTATTTTTCTGGATACTGTCAGTGGGCTTTTTCTTCTTTATGTATAGATGTTGATGGTTTTGCTTTCCCTTGCTACATACTTTTTTCGCAAAGGGAAAGGAATTTTGGAAATATATTTACTGATTATGATAAAGTTATGAGAAGAAGAGCAGAGTTCATAAAGAATTTCAGAAAGAAAAGACCCGATATATGTGAAGGATGTCCTCTTTATTTCAGAGATGTTTAAAGCTAATTTCAAAAATATTTATGAGAAAACTTTCAAAGCCGGAGATAGCCTTTATATCCTTATCTTTTCTCTTCTGTTCGTTTTATTTATTTTTGTTTTTTCAGGTAATTTGCATGGAGATACATATCTGATACGTAAGTATAAAAGTGAGTATTGCGACTTTTTGCATCAAGATGTAATATCAAAAGGAAAAATTTTTCTCAAAAATAGTACTTGGACAACCCATTACCTTCTCAAAAACAAAATGTACGAAGAAGTGAATTCATTTTCTTATCTTATAATAACCGATGTACTTACAGAGTTAGCGGAAAATATTGAAGACATTTTCCTTATTCAGAAGAATATATCTTTTCTTTTTTCGTTTTCAGATGATAAAGGTAATATTAGGTATTCACGAGATCTCCCACCAGACATGGATGACCTATCTTTATTTATTATTCTCCTTAGAGATATAAATTTTTCTTACTTATACCTTTGCAATTTTGTAGAGAAAATAAAAATGCTTTATGATGCTAAGTTGATAAAAACATGGATAGGAGAAGTTTTTCCGTGGGGTAGGGAGAATCCGGCAGATGTTCATGTAAATATTAACATATTGAGAGCATATTTTAGTTTTCAAAGCTCTGTGTCGATAAATGCTTCTTGTGGTTATGATGTTCAAGAAATCGTTAGAAATGTCTTTTACGAAATACTCATAAAGCTTAAAGATTTTTCAATCTTCACCCCGCAATTTTATTACTCTAATCAATATTTTATTATGTTTTTCCTTCTTAAACTATTTGAAGAAGTTTTACCTCAAGCTGAAAAATTCGGAGTAGATATCTTTGAAATATACTGTCCAACCAACTTATTTTCTCTTTTTGAAAGAGTTCTATCTGATAATAGAACAGAAGATTTAAGTCCTTTATTTCTTTCGTCTTTTTTATTTTTCTTATCTTACTGTGGTTTTGCTCATCGTGATTTACAAAGAGTGGTTTATCTTATTTCAGAAATTCAAAATGAAGATGGAAGTTTCCCGGCAGAAGAGCTTTACTTTGATTATCCTTATCATAAAGAAAGGAAAAGATATTTCTCAAAATTTATTTCAACTGCTTTGGTAATCTACTCTCTAAAAAAAATTCTTGATGATTATAGATGTTGGACAACAAAAAAGTTTTTCCGATAATTATTTCTCGCTTTTGTATTTTATCATTTCCTACGGATTTATTTTGATTATTTTAAATTCTCCTATCACTTTTATATCAGAAGATTTATCTTTGAAGTATTTTTCACATTCTTCTGTCCAGCATAAGACATAGTTTACTCCATTTTGTTTTATGAACTCCATTATATTTGATTTTTCAAGGGCTTTTCCCATAAATTTTCCTGCCTTGAAAGGAGAACTGAAAACCTCTCCCCATGGAAACCCATTACCTATAAATTTTTTCTCTTCTACCTTTGAAATTATGTATGGAATTATATGTGAATCATAAAGAGGATTTATCAGCTTTCCATTTTTTAAAATATGTGTATCTCCTTCAACGAGAATTACAGAATTACGTTCAATGCCGTTGAGGTAATTTATTGTCTCTATTATTTCTTGTGGGAGATTGTGAGGTATGGGACTATTACCCAAGATAGATAATATTGCTCTTATAAAAAAGAAGAATGCTATCAGTTTTTCTAAAATTTTATCGTATTTTTTTGGCTTTGAGTAGATTAGTGTGTATGCGAGAAAAAGAGGAGTTAATCTGAAGGGGTTTGGACTGAAAAAGAGAAGTGATATGAAAAGAAAGAATTTTTGAACTTCTATACCTTTTTCATATAGGTAGAGTAAAAATAGGCTTGTGAGGACGAGAAGATAATATATTGCTCCCGAATAAATAAAGATTTTTTTATCCGTGAGGAGAGATTTGAAACATAAAATCAGTAAAACAGGAACAAAGACGGAAGAGAATTTGAAGTATTCAAATTTTATAAATCTTATAATAAGGTTTGGGTCTGCTGGAACGAATACCTTATTCTCAAAAGATGTATGACTTTTATGTCTTAAAAACTCAATAACGTGTGGATAAATGCAATGAAAAACGGTCAATGTTTTTGGAAGTGCAAGGAAAATTGTGATGATGAAAAATTTCATTTCTCTTTCTAAAACAGCATATAGAAAAGAAAATAAAATTAAAGGAGGAGAAATCAGATGAGCTAATCCTGAAAGTAAATATCTCGTTTTATTTTTTTTTAGAGTGGATATGGTGAAGAAGATGCAAGATAAAAACCAGTGAACTGATCCTCTTGTGATACACACCAAACCTAAAATCAGAAATAATGAGGTAAGAAAGTTTATATTCTGATAAGCTATGGTATTTCTGACACTCAAAATCAGAAAGATTATACCAGAAAGGAAATATGTTAAGCTTGAGATATTGTAGATTAGTTCGTAGTTTTTAATACCAAATATTTTTGAGATAGAGAATGGTAGAAAATATATTTCAGATGAACCAAGCGCTATGAGGCAAGATAGATTAGTTCTATCGCATTTACCTTCTACTAAACTTTTCGCTATTGAAAATCTTATCGGATTATCGTCTTGGTAAAAAAGAATATTGAGGTCTGATGGATATAGAATAATAATGGTAATTAAAACTAATGTGAACAAAAAATTTTTATCTTTCAATTTTTGTGATAATGTATCCATCATTTTTCATCAAAATTTGTAATTTCGTTCTTAATTTTCCTTTTTCAATCAGATTTGATAGAAAGTTTTCAAAGCTTGAATCAAAAACTATATATTCCCATTTCCCTTCGTTTATTATAAACTCTATTGTTCGTTCTCTTGTATCTGGTTCAATTTTTTCAAATATAGGTAAGAAAACTGCGGGGTTTATTTTGTTATTTGAATAGATTTTGAAAGCAGGAGGAAAGGCGTAAATCAAAATTTTTTCTTGATTTATGTTTCTTTCTTCAAAGAATTTTACTACTTCGTAGTTATCTTTGAAACTTAATCTTCCCGGGAAGAGTTCTTTAATTTTCCATATATCAACAACTCGCAAAAGTGATACTATTGTGAACACTGTAAAAAATAAATATTTTCTCCCTTCAAGAAATCTTATCATTATTTTAGTTGTCATCAAGCACCAGAGAGGCATAAGAATATATAGCATTTTTGGTATGAGAAGGAAGTAATTTTTAATGACAACGAAAAAGAAAGCAGATAATATAAAAACTGATAATTCAAATGATAACCCTACATACCCTAAACCGAGAAAAGAAAAAATTATGTGTAGTATTATCGCGAAGTCGGATATTTTTTTCAGAGGTGGAACATCTGTAATGTGTCCGTATCTTAAAAGTACATCGGATAGAGAAAATGCTTCTTTGATGTTAAAGAAAATTTCTTTCAGGAAAAAGAATATTCTTAAAGGGAAAGAGATAAATGAAATTAGGATATAAAAAGATATATTTAGAAATTTTTTGAAATCAATCGGGTAAGCTTCTGAAAGGTGAAATTTCAAGGCGTTCGGGGGAAACAATACTACACAATCGACACACCTGTAAACTGTCTTAATATCTTCTTTCTGTGAAGAAACTATGTAGTATAAGTGTGGCAAAGAAAATACAAAAGAAATAGCAAGTGCTACTAATACTTTTTTTATATTTCTATGATATATCAGCGAAGTTAAAAATATTCCTAGTATTGCGAATACTAATGGAAGGTAGGAAAAAAGAGTTAATCCAGCACTTATTCCACCCAAAATATACTTTTTTCTCTTAATAAGGTAGATTGTTATGATTAGAAATACTCCAGCTTGCAGGTGATGGAATTGCACCATAAAGAAGTGAAATGTTGAAACCGAGAGCAAAGAGAAGATCAAAATATATAAAGTTTCATTTTTTAAGAAAAAGTAATCACCTGCTATCTTTACAAGAAAGATAAAAATTACATAACCTAAAATCATAAGGTATAGGAAAGTTAATATTTTTACTTTAAAGCCGTACTGCAAGAAAGGAATCTTTTCTCCTAAAAAATTCAAAAAATATGTGAAAATTGCTCCATGATACTCTTTCCATAAAATCGGTATTTCAATCCCAAATATTTTTACCTTCAGATAGGGGAAGAAATCTTGCTTTATTATATATACAGATGAAAATAACTTTTTTTCGCGAGAGTTTGGTCTCAGAAACTCTTTCTTTTCAAAATCTATACCAGATATTTTATCTCCTATGTCGCTTACCATCATCATACCCTCGGAATGAAAAGGTGTAGAAAGAAAAATGAGGTTTGTGAGAGTTAAAAGGGAGTAAAACAAGAAGAAGAAAAGAAATATCTTCTTTTTCATCAGAAAAACCTTTAAGCTTTGCCTAATTTCTGATTAAAATTTTATTTGGTTTTATTCTGTGAATTCAGATAAGAAATATTTTTTTTCTTTCAGAATAGTTCAGATTTATTTTTGGATTTTTTTGTAAATTTTATAATCTCTTTGCTTTTTCAAATGCTTCTTCTATTGTTCCGACCATGTAGAAAGCTTGCTCTGGGAGTTCATCGCATTCTCCTTCAACTATCATTCTGAACCCTTTTATTGTGTCCTCAATTTTGACATATTTCCCGGGGGTTCCTGTAAACTGCTCTGCTACATGAAAGGGCTGGCTCAAAAACTTCTGAATTTTTCTTGCTCTGAAAACTGTTATTTTGTCTTCTTCTGAAAGCTCTTCCATTCCCAAAATAGCTATTATATCTTGAAGGTCTTTATATCTTTGAAGTATTCTTTGGACTTCTCGTGCAACTTTATAATGCTCTTGACCAACTACCTCGGGTGTCAATGCTTTTGAAGTTGAATCAAGCGGGTCAACTGCTGGATAGATTCCGAGCTCTGCGATTTGCCTTGAAAGAACCGTTGTTGCGTCAAGATGTGCAAATGTAGAAGCAGGTGCGGGATCAGTAATATCATCTGCTGGAACAAAAATCGCCTGAACAGAAGTTATTGACCCCCTTTTTGTTGAAGTTATCCTTTCCTGAAGCTCCCCAATATCCTGCATCAGTGTGGGTTGGTATCCGACCGCAGATGGCAACCTTCCTAAAAGAGCAGAGACCTCGTTGTTTGCCTGAACATATCTGAAAATGTTATCTATAAAGAGAAGGACATCTTGCCCCTCTACATCTCTGAAGTATTCAGCCATAGTGAGAGCTGAGAGTCCAACTCTTGCTCTTGCTCCCGGTGGCTCATTCATCTGTCCAAAAACAAGAACTGCGTTGTTTATCACTCCTGACTCCTCCATCTCAAGAATGAGCTCGTTTCCTTCTCTTGACCTCTCACCTACTCCGCCGAAGACAGATATTCCTTTGTGAAATTTCGCTATGTTGTGTATGAGTTCCATTATGAAAACAGTTTTCCCAACCCCAGCACCGCCGAAAAATCCTATCTTACCACCTTTCGGATAGGGAGTGAGAAGGTCTACAACCTTTATTCCCGTTTCAAGTATCTCTATTTTTGTAGATTGTTCTGTTATTTCTGGTGGTGGTTTGTGTATTGGCCAATATTCGTCTGCTTTAACTTCCCCTTTCCCATCTATTGGGTTACCAAGAACATCAAAAACCCTCCCAAGAACCCCTCTGCCTACTGGGACTTTTATTGGACCTCCTGTATCTCTTACTTTCTGTCTTCTTTTCAGTCCATCTGTGGAATCCATCGCTATGGTTCTTACGGTTCTATCTCCTATGTGCTGCATAACTTCAAGAACGAGGTTCCATTCTTTGTCAGATATAGCTGGATTTGTCGTGACGAGGGCGTTATATATTTTTGGTAGCTCTCCTTCTGGGAACTCAACATCTACTACCGGTCCTATTACCTGCTTTATGTATCCTTCATTTACAAATTCCATATTTATTCCCTCCTTTTGAATTATCTTTTATTTTTTGTTAAAGCAGTTCTTTTGATGTGATTTTTCAAAATTTTAAGTTTTTTGATTTACGTTTTGCTTTATACCGCAGTTTCTAACTATTTAATTTATGCTTCCGATAAAAGATAAGAATCCTTCTCATAGGTTCCCATTTATCACATTTTCTCTTATAGTTTTGAACTCAGGGGTATGGATATATGAGTGGTTGTTAGGAGATTTAGAATTTGAGAAATTCATAAGGACTTATGGATTGGTTCCATCACAGGTTTTTTCAGCACCTTACACAATTTTAACACACATGTTTTTGCACGGGAACTTATTTCACATAATCAGCAACATGTGGGTTTTGTGGATATTCGGGGATAACGTTGAGGCAAGGATGGGGAGTTTGAAGTACATAATTTTTTATATTCTGTGCGGACTTGGCTCTGCCTTTTTGCAGCTTCTTGTAAGTTTCATTTTTGGTGGTAAAGATACGCCGATGGTTGGAGCAAGCGGAGCGATCAGCGGAATTCTCGCAGCTTATATGAAATTTTTCCCAGGAGCTAAGATAGTTTCTCTCATGCCTTTTTTCTTCTTCATAACGCTTGTTGAAATTCCCGCTGTAATTTTCATAGGTCTTTGGTTTTTTTCACAGGTTATAAATGGTATTTTGTTTTTGCCTTTTGCAGGTAAGGGTGGAGTTGCGTGGTGGGCTCATATAGGCGGATTCCTCGTTGGGCTCAATATTGCAGAAAGATTTGCAAGAAGAAAAAGAAGAATAAAAATCAGAGTGTATAACAGGTTTGAAATGTAGATTTGTTTTCTGTTTTGACCTATTGTTTCATAAAAATTTTCAAAATTTCCCGAACGCTTGCGATGTTATTTTTACCAGAATGTCGTGAATCTTCCCGTTTGAAGCAACTATTGTTCCAGTATCTAACCAGAAATCCTCCCCCCAAAAGTCGGTTACCTTTCCCCCTGCTTCTTTGACAATTAAAGCTCCTGCTGCCATATCCCACGGAGAAAGTCCTATTTCCCAGAATCCATCTAATCTTCCACAGGCAACATAACACAGTTCCAGAGCAGCAGAACCGAAATTTCTTATGCTCCCACCTCTAAAAAAAAACTCTTTGAATGTCTCAAGGTATTTTTCTATAAACACTTTGGTTTTGAAAGGAAAGCCAGTTCCTAAAAATGCGGACTCAAAGTTCTCGTTTTCTGAAACTCGTATTTTTTTATCATTCAGAAATGCTCCTCCTTCTCTTATACTCCAGAACATCTCATTTTCTATTGGAGAATAGACAACACCTATTTCAATTTTGCCATCAACTTCAAGAGCTATTGACACGCAGAAATATGCTATTTTTTTTGTGAAATTTTTTGTCCCATCGAGCGGATCAACAATCCATCTCATTTTTTTTTCATATTTTTTTTGAGATTTTTCTTCGCCGAACTCTTCACCTAAAAAGTCAGCTGGAAAGTTTTCAAGAAGGAATTTTTTTATTTTTTTTTCTGATACTCTATCTGCTTCTGTGACCCAGTCGCTTATGCCTTTCATTTCAAGCTCTGATCTTCCTTCGAAAAAGTATTTTCTGATTATTTCACCGCCTATTTTTGCTGCTTCTTTTGCACATTTTAGGGCGAATTCAATTTCCTCCTCTCTCAACATAAATTTCAATCAACAAGTTATATTCCCCATTTAAGTATTGCAGCTCCATAAGTTATTCCTGCTCCCAAAGCGGAAAGAGCTAATATATCTCCTTTTTTGAGTAGTTTTTTCTCTAACATTTCATCTATTGCTATTGGTATTGATCCACCTGATGTGTTTCCTAATTTCTCTATGTTTATGAAGACTTTTTCCTGAGGTATTTTGAAGTGTTCGCAGATCGCCTCAATGATTCTTCTGTTTGCCTGGTGTGGGATAATCCAGTTTATATCCTCAATTTTCATTTCCAACCTTTTGAGTAATTCTTCGATAGCTGAACCCATATATTTTACTGCAAGTTTGAAAACCTCTCTTCCTTGTAATCTCATGTAATGCATTCTGTTTTTTACTGTTTCTTCTGATGCAGGATTTCTTGAACCACCGGCTGGGATTACGATTTTTTCCCATTCATCCCCCAAAAGTCCTAATTTATAATCTATTATTCCATGGTCTGAGGTTTGGGTCATCACCACCGCTCCCGCTCCGTCTCCAAAAAGAATACAGCTTGACCTATCTTGATAATCTGTTATTGCGGAAAGTTTATCTGAGCACACTACAAGGGCGTATTTTGATTTTCCTGCTTTTATGAGAGCATCTGCGAGAGCGATTCCGTATATAAAACCGGTGCAAGCTGTATTTACATCCATACCTCCGGCATCTTTTATTCCTAACTCCTTTGCGAGTATTCCTGCTGTACAAGGTATAGGATAATCGGGAGAAATTGTGCAAAATATAATCATATCTATTTTTTGGGGTTTTATTCCAGCCATTTCGATTGCCTTTTTTGACGCTTTGACAGCCATAGTGGAAGTGAATTCATCACTCCCAGCTATCCTTCTTTCCTTTATTCCGGTTCTTGAGGTTATCCATTCATCGGTTGTATCTAAAATTTTTTCAAGGTCAAAGTTGGTGAGGATGTTTGGCGGTAAATAGGAACCCACTCCTATTATTCCAGATAATTTTGAATTCAGTTTCATTTTCCTTTAAATTCGGGTTTTCTTTTTTCAAAGAAGGCTTTTACTCCTTCTATTGCATCTTCCATTTGTGAGCAGATTGCTTGTGCAAGAGCTTCTATTTCTGAGTGCGCCCTTACATTAAACTCTCTTCTCAAAATCTTTTTTGTGAGTTTTATTATATAGGGAGCGTTGTCTGCGATCTGGCTTGCCATCTCCATCGTTTCCTCTTCAAGTTTTTCTGAGGGGACTGCTTTTGACACAAGCCCTATTTTCTCTGCTTCTTCTCCTGTTATGAATCTTCCTGTGAAAAGAATTTCAGATGCTCTTTCAAGTCCGACGAGCCGTGGGAGTGTATATGTTATTCCCATTCCGGGGTGTATTCCCACTTTTGCAAAGTTTGCCGAAAGTTTTGCGTCACGAGATGCAATTCTTATATCGCAAAGGAGTGCGAAAGCTAAACCTCCACCTATCGCATAACCGTTTATAGATGCAATGACAGGTTGTTCCACTTCAAGAATTTTCATGAATGCGTTGTAGAATTTTATTATTCCTTCTCTTACTCCAGCTGCTCCGTAAAGCCCACTTTCTGATGCGAACTGCTGCAGGGTTGAAAAATCTGCTCCTGCGCAAAAAGAATTACCGCTCCCCGTAATTATAACACATCTTACATTTTTTGATGATTTCACTCTCTCTATCGCTTCAGATAAGCCAGCCATTATTTCAGGGTCCATAAGATTTCTTCTTTCTGGTTTGTTGAAAGTTATCTTTACGATTTTTCCTTCTCTGATTTCCTCGTATAAAACTGCTTGTGCCATGCTAAAAATCTTTATTTGTAACAAAGTATTTAACGATTTTTTGAAAATTTTATTTGTGTAAATGTTTAATGGGAAAAGAATTTTGGTCTGGAGAACAGATAAGATTGGCGATGTCATACTCGCTTTGCCGTTTGCCAAATTTTTGAAAAAGAACTTTCCCGAATCAAAAATCTTTTTCGTCGTAAAAAAACAGAATTCTTTTTTCCTCAAAAACAGATATATTGATGGATTCTTTGAGGTTGAGCTATCAGGAGGGGAAAGAGGAGAGATAAAGCCAGCGGATTTTTTCAGATTGCTCTTTGATAAAAGTTTCAGGTTTGATTTCTCTTTCGTTCTTTTTCCGCGTTTTAGTTCTGCTCTTCTCTCTCGTCTTGTATCTCGTGTGAGTTGTGGAACATCTCGCAGATTTTACTCCTTTCTCTTCACGCATACCGTTGAACTGACAAGAAAGAGAAATGAACACCACGAATCTTTCTACAATATTTTGCTTCTTTCAAGTTTTATGAAAATTGACCCAGGAGTTGAGGAGAAGCTTAAAGATGAGCTCAGACCTGAAATTGATTTTTCTCCTTCTGAAATCTCTCTTGAAAAATTCGGGCTGACTAAACAAGGATATATAGTTTTCCATCCGTTTTCGGGGGGTTCTTCTCCCACTTTACCTTTTCATTTTTGGGTAGAACTCTCTTGTAATATTGATTTTCCTGTTGCGTGGATTGGTAAAGTAGGGGGAATACATTCCGAATACGCTATACCGAAGAAAGATTTTAACCTTATAAATAAGACATCTTTTGATGATCTTTTTAATGTGATAGCTTTTTCAAAGGGAGTTTTCTCTCCTTCGTCTGGTCCGATACACATTGCTTCTTTTTTTGATTTACCTATTGCCGGATTATATAAAAAAAATGATGTAAAAAGGTGGAGTCCTCTTTCAAAGAAAACTCTTATTTTTCACCTTGAAGACGAACTCTCATTTCAATATGTTTCAGATGCTTTAAAGGACTTTTTTGGAATAAAAACTTTCTGATAAAACTCAAATTATGAAGTCGCATCAGAAAAATAGTTTCTTAATGGAGATTAGTTTTAAGGATAAAGTTGTGGTTATAACAGGGGGAACAAGAGGTATAGGCAAGAGCATAAGTTTGCACTTTGCAAGAGAGGGGGCAAAACTTATTATAAATTTTCTGAGAAATGTTGAGGAGGCAGAGAAGACCAAAAGAGAAATAGAAGGTCTTGGCGGTAGCTGTGAGCTGATAAAAGGTAATATCGCAGAGCCGGAGACATCAGAAAGAATAAAAAATCTTGTTGAAGAAAAATATAAAAGAGTTGATGTTATAGTTCTAAATGCTGCAAGCGGAGTTCTGAAAAAATTTTGGGAGACAGACCTGAAACACTTTAGATGGACATTTGAGATAAACGTTTTCGGGCAGATGAACCTTGTCAAAACTCTCCTCCCATTCATTCCAGAAGGAGGAAAAATCATAGGAATTTCAAGTTTGGGAGGTGTGAGGGCGATTCCTTATTACACTCTTGTTGGCTCTTCAAAAGGGGCTTTTGAATCTATGATGAGGCATATTGCTCTTGAACTTTCTGAAAGGAAAATAAATGTGAATGTAGTTGCAGCAGGAGTAGTTGAGACTGGTGCTCTTCGCTTCTTCCCGAACAGAAACGAACTCGTAGAGGAATCCAAAAGAAGAACTCCTCTTGGCAAGCTTGTCCAGCCAGATGATGTCGCAAAAGTTGTCCTGTTCCTTGCAAGCCCCCTCGCAGATATGGTTCAAGGACAAATCATAAATGTAGACGGAGGTTACTCAATAGTAGCATGAGTAGTTACGAAAAGTTCAGAAAAATAGCAAGAGCTTACGCTGTATCTCATCTTATAGCCGGAACTCTGTACATACCTTTTCATAAAATTATTCCTCAGGTGTGCAATTTTATAGGTGATATTTTGCCTTTCCCTTTTCAACCTCTGCCTTTGCCTTCTGAAATGTTCTGGTTCACCCTTTCTGTCTCTATGATGTATATGATAGCATATTCTGGCTATCTTGCTTCAAAATCTGAGAATTTTGTTCACGCTTGGAAAGTCATAATACTTTCAAAAGGAACTTCAACTTTTCTTTTTTTCGCTTTCTTTATTGCTGATAAACCTGCTTTCGCTTATATAGCGGGAATTATTGTAGATGGTCCTCTTTTTGTTATAGCTCTGATTTCGTGGAAAAAATACATAGGCGAAAAAGATAAAGTCAAACAGTAAATACGCGCATCTCCTCCAGCAGAACATAAAATATTTTTCAGAGCAATGGGTTCGGGAGAAAAGTTCTCTCCGGAAAATTTTGTAGATTATGTTAAAGTTTTTGCCAAGGGTGGTGATGGTGGAGATGGAGCTATATCTTTTTTAAGAGAGAAATTTCGCCCAAAAGGTGGTCCAGATGGCGGAGATGGTGGTAAGGGAGGAGATGTGATTTTTGTAGCATCAAGTTCAAAAAAAACACTGCTTGACTTCAAGTACAAAAGACACCTTATAGCTCAAAACGGAGAAAAGGGTAAAAATAAAAATCAGAAAGGTAAGGATGGAAAAGATATTATAGTTTATGTCCCGGTTGGAACTGTTGTAAAAGATGCCGAAACAGGAGAAATACTATGCGACCTTGATGAAGAAGGAAAAAGTTTTGTTGTTGCAAGAGGAGGTAAGGGTGGAAGAGGAAACAGACATTTTGCCTCTCCGACGAATCAAGCTCCGCGAATAGCAGAAAAAGGTCAGAAAGGTGAGGAAAGATGGGTTATTCTTGAACTGAAACTTATATCAGACGTTGGAATTGTGGGACTGCCCAATGCTGGTAAGTCAACTCTCCTTTCTGCTCTCACAAGAGCAAAACCAAAAATAGCAGATTATCCTTTTACCACTCTGACTCCTAACCTTGGTGTTTTGGAAATTGATGATTCAAAAAGAATATGTGTGGCAGATATACCGGGGCTAATTGAAGGTGCTCATAAGGGTGCTGGACTTGGGTTGAAATTTCTCCGACACATAGAAAGAACAAAGTTTTTGATTCTCCTTATTGACCTTTCAGATAAAATCACTCCTCCCGATAAAGCTTTTGAGATTCTTCTGAACGAACTGAAAAATTACAGTCAAGAGCTTGTAAAAAAGGATTTTATTGTTGTAGGGAACAAAATTGACCTTGTAGATGAGAAAGAAGTTGAAAGATGGCGAAAGTTCTTTGCAGATAAGGGTTTCAAATTTATTCCGATTTCCGCTCTCAAAAACATAAACATAGAAATCCTCAAAGATACTCTCTGGAACGTTCTGGACTCTCAGAAGAAAGTTAAGGAGAAGGTTCAGACATAGCAAAAACAGAGCTTTTTTCAGGAAATTTGATTTATTTTGATATATATTTTTGATTATGTGGGACAAGCTGACTCACTCTGGTATAGGTGAAATTCTTAAAGAGAACAAATCTTATGCTGAGGTTTTTCAAAAGATTAATGAAGCGGGGCTATCGGGTCTGTTTGAAAAGTATCTAAAAGGAGCGGACTTACAGAAGTTGAGGAACTTTTTTGACGATATGATGAGAGTAGATTTTTCTCAACTCAAAAAGCACAAGCAGATGTTGTTTGATTTTATTGAGGGTAAAAAACAAGATGAAGAAAACGAATTTTTATGTCCTTCTATAACCGATGTAGATTATGAGAGATTCAGAGATGTTGGAGAGGAATCTTTGAGTAAAGGGGAGTGGGCTTGTCTTACTCTTGCCGGTGGCTCGGCAACAAGGTTTTTTTCAAACATCCCTGATAACCTGAAAAACAAAAAATCAAAAGCTCTCTTCCCTATAACTCCTGCGGGTCTCTCTTTCCTTGATGTCTTCGCGGGAGAAATAATAGCAACTTCGTATGATTTCGGGAAAATCCCTATCTGGATTATCATAGTTTCATCTTCAACCTCTGACGAAATTGAGGAATTTTTCTGCTCGTTCTCAAGAAAATTTTCATTCCCAACGGACTTCGTTCTCTTTATACAACAAGATGAGTTCC
>JAUQOU010000002.1:0-18197 GCA_030550715.1 bacterium
CTTACATATACCTCAGAGAAACTGCTGTAAAGGAAAAATGATTTTGAAAAAGTGAAAAGGACCCGAAGCGTTCAACCTTTGAGCTAATTCAGAAACTCAGAACAAGCTAAAAAAGTTGTAATTTATTAATAGAAATCTAACATTTTGTTTTTGCTATGATAAAGAGGGAGAAGAAATTTTTTAATCCTTCTTTGGTTCTTGTAGATGGTTCATCACAGTTTTACAGAGCTTTCTTCCAGCTCAGAACACTGATAAACTCAATGGGACTTCCCACGGGAGCTATTTATGGTTTCACCAATATAATAAGGAAGATAATAAAAGATTTCTCTCCGAAGTATTTTGCTGTTGCGTGGGATTCTCACAGAAAATTTCGTTCAGAAAAGTTCAGAGATTATAAACTCCACAGAAAAGAAATGCCAGATGACCTTAGAGTTCAGATACCATATATAAGAAAAATAATAGATGCACACGGAATTGCTAACTTTGAGTATGAAGGATATGAAGCAGATGATATAATTGCCACAATAAAATATAAGGTCAGAGAGAAAAATCAAGATGTAAAAATACTTATAGTCACATCAGATAAAGATATAATGCAGCTTGTAGATGAAAACACATGGGTTTTTGATCCAAGAGCAGAAGATGAAAGCGATGCTTTTTATGACCCTCAAAAGGTTTTTTTAAAGTTCGGAGTAAGACCGGAGCAGATTCCAGATTACCTTGCTCTTGTCGGAGACCAATCTGATAACATACCCGGTGTAAAAGGAATAGGTCCAGAAGGAGCTAAAAAACTTCTTGAAAAGTTCTCTTCGGTTGAAGAGATTTTTGATAACTTCTCATCTCTTGAATTGAAGTTCAGAAAAATTCTCGCAGGTGAAAGACAATCTGTTATGCTCTACAAAGAACTTGCAAAGCTCAAAGTTATAAATGAGCTTGAAGTTGATATTCAAAATCTTGTGCTTGGGGAACCCAAAATAGAAACCTTGATTGAAATATTCAAAGAGCTTGAATTTTCTTCTTACCTCAAAGAAATATCTGATATGTATCCTCATCTTTTCTCTAAATTTGATAAATCAAAGTATTTTCTTGTCTCAGATGAACAGAGATTTGCCGAGCTGATAAACAAGATAAAACAAGAAAAATTTTTTGCTTTTGACACAGAAACTACATCTCTTGATGTCGTTTCCGCAAAACTTGTTGGTATATCTTTTGCCTTCAAAGATGGCACATCTTATTATATTGACCTTTTGAGAAGCAACACTCAGAAAATACTTGAAATACTCAGAGAATTTTTTGAAAGCGAAGATTATAAAAAAGTCGGTCAGAATATAAAGTATGATGTAGCTGTTTTAAGAAATTATGGAATAGAAGTAAAGGGGATTTCGGGAGATTCAATGATTCAAGCATGGCTACTCAATCCAGATAGAACGAAAGTGGGCATTGATGAACTTTCTCTGATATATCTTGGACATAAAACAACATCTTACTCTGACCTGACAGCGGGAGGGAGAGTATCTTTTCAGAATGTCAATATTGAGAGAGCAAAAGATTATTCCTGTGAAGATTCTCTTGTTGCTCTATATTTGGGGCAAAAATTAGAAACTTTACTTGCGCAAAAGAATTTACTTGAACCATACTATAACATAGAACTCAAAATAATACCAGTCCTTGCTGAAATGGAAATAAGTGGTGTAAAGATAGATAAAGAGTTTTTCTTGAAATTTGCGGAAGAACTGAAGAAAGAAATTTCTCGCCTTTCACAAGAAATATATAGTGTTTCTGGAGCAAGATTCAATATAGATTCTCCTCAGCAGCTCTCATATATTCTCTTTGAGAAAATGAAAATAGAGTTGGAAGAGATAAAAAAGACGAAGAAAACGAAAGCATACTCAACAGACAACGAGGTTCTTCAAGAGATAGCCAGTGCGGGATATAAAATAGGGGAGCTTCTTCTGAGATACAGATTACTTAAAAAACTTCTTTCAACTTATGTTCAACCACTGCCAAGCCTTATAAATTCAAAGACAGGAAGAATTCACTCATCTTTCAATCAGACTAAGACCGCAACGGGAAGAATTTCTTCCTCCGATCCAAATCTGCAAAATATACCTTCAAAGGGAGATGAGGGAGAAAAAATCAGAGAGGGATTCATTGCAGAAGATGGCAATGTTCTTATTTCTGCTGATTATTCACAAATTGAGCTCAGGGTTCTTGCTCATTTCAGCGGAGACGAAGAGTTGAGGAGAGCTTTTCTGAACGATCTTGATATTCACTCACAGGTAGCATCTTTTCTTTTTGGTGTTGCACCTGAAAATGTAACGAAAGATATGAGAAGAATTGCCAAAATAGTAAATTTCGGCATAATATACGGTATAAGTGCACACGGTCTAAAAGTTCAGGCTAAAATTCCATCAAGAACCGAAGCGCAAAAACTTATAGATTCATATTTTGAGAAGTTTCCGGGAGTTAGAGCTTGGAGAGAAGAAATAATAAAGGAAGCCGAAAAGAAAGGATTTGTCAGAACTCTTTCCGGTAGGTTGAGGTATATACCAGAACTCAAATCAGATGATAAGAACATAAGAATGGAAGGCGAGAGAAAAGCTATCAATACCCCAATTCAAGGAACTGCTGCTGATATAATGAAGTTAGCCATGATAAAGGTCTGGGAGAGGTTGAAGAAAGAAAAAACAAAGTCAAAGATTATAATGCAGATTCACGATGAGCTTATTGTGGAGTGTCCAGAAGAAGAAGCAGAAAAGGTAAAGCGTATTCTGGAGGAGGAGATGAGATTTGAGCAGGAGATTGGTTTCTCTGTTCCGCTTAAAGTTAATGTCAAAGTCGGAAAAAGATGGAGCGAGCTTGATTGAGCTTCTGATAAAGCCAGTTCTTATCTGCTTTGCGTAAAAGATTTTGGAATTTTATCGCAAAAACATCTTTTTATAAAATTTAAAATAATGGCTTTTTTTATACCCCTTGCTCTGACTTTGATATCATTTCTGTTTTTCCTTTTTTTCTTTCTCGTAGATTGCTCCTTTGCGTGGGGTCCAGGTATGCACTCTTTTATCACAATGTCTATACCACTTGGAAAAATATCAAGTTCAGTAGCAGAGCTTTGCAGTAGATATTACCATAACTTTGTTTGGGGAAGTCTTATGGCAGATATGATAATAGGGAAAAATTTTTCAAACTGGGATCACCATCCTCACAACTGGCAAGTTATATTGCGGATATTTTATAAGGCAAGAGAAGATTTCTTAAAGGCGTTCATGATAGGGTATATGGTTCATCTTGCCCAAGATATTATAGCTCATAATTTTATGATTCCAGATTTTATACTTTTCAGTGCTTTTTCTTCGAGATTGCGGGGAGGAATTTCTTTGCTCCATCTTAAAGTTGAATCTTCCGCAGAAAAATTTGTCCCTAATGAGATATGGAAAAAGATAAATGAGCTTAAATCTCTTCCAGATAACAAGTTGTGTGAAAGATTTCTTGAAGAGAATCTGAGAGGTACAATAATAAGCTCTGCCAGAGCTAATGGGAAAATATATGAAAAAGCTCTAACTCTGAACATCATAAAGGAGTCAATAAGGTCAAAAATAATAAAATTTTTGGGAACCGATAATCTTCTTTCCTTCATCATATCTGAATATGCTGATATGGCAAAAAAAACATCTGAGGAGTTAATAAGGAACTTTGAAAGGTCAAAACTTCTTGATTTTGATCCAACAGGAATAGAATCAATATATATATCTTATTCTCTTAAAAAGTCGGTTGAAAAGATAAGGAAAAGGAGGAACGGGAATGGCGTTGAGCCGGCAAAATTTTTCAGGGTTTTGCGTGAATTTCAGCCACCTATCTTCGGAAACAGAATACCCGTGCTTTTTATGTTAAAAAAATCGCTGTGATTTAAAATATCTTCTTTTGTTTTCGGCTTACTCTCGTCTGCTATCCATTCTATTCCAAAACTCTGCGCAACTTTTTTTCCTGTCTCAGGGCAAAAAGGATAAAGCATAAATACTATAACTTTTACCAGGTATGCACAGTTGAAGATTATTTTTTCTGTTTCTTCCCTGTTTATTTTTATTTTGCTCCACGGAGCGTTCTGGTCTATGTATCTATTTGCATAGGAAACAAGATTGAAAATCTCTCCCAGTGCCTTGAACAAATCAACATTCTCCATAGAACTTTTCCATGATAAAAATGAGTTTTCTATATCAATGCCTTCAAACGATGGGGGAGAAACTTTTCTCACTTTACCTGAGAAATTTGATTCGGCAAACTTTGAGATGCGTAAGAAAAGGTTTCCTATGTCTTTTGCGAGTTCGTTTTCATACCGTGTTCTTAATCCCTCTTCTGAGAAATCTCCGTCCTGTCCAAAAGGTGTTTCTCTGAACATAAAATACCTCAGAGCATCTGCTCCGAATAAGCTTACAATTTCAAATGGGTCTACAATATTTTTGAGCGACTTTGACATTTTTTCTCCTTTGACTTTCCACCAGCCGTGCGCAAAAACCATTTTGGGCAGTTCAAGTCCAGCCGACATTAAAAACATGGGCCAGTATATCGCGTGAAACTTCAGAATATCTTTGCCTATAAGGTGAATATCAGCTGGCCAGAAATCGTTCGCTCTTTGAGAAGGATATCCTATTCCAGAAAGATAGTTTGTCAGAGCATCAACCCATACATATATTGTGAATCTTTCGTCGCCAGGAACAGGTATTCCCCACCTTACTCTTTCACGCGGCCTCGTGATAGATATATCGCCTAAATCTTCAAGAGCATTTAAAACCTCCTTTTTTCTAAAATCAGGTTTTACAAAGCCAGAGCTCTCTATGTATTCTTTGAGCTTTTGTTTATATTTCCCTACTGAGAAAAAATAGCTCTCTTCTTCAAGAATTTCTACTGGTCTTCCACAGGTTGGGCATTTTACATCTTCCGCCTGAGAAGAAGGAATAAAAGATTCACAGGGGACACAATACCATCCAACATACTTTCCCTTATAAATATCTCCTGACTCTTTCATTTTTTTCCAGAAGTAAATAACAGCTTCTTGATGTTCTTCATCTGTTGTTCTTATGAATTTATTATATGAGATGTTGAGGTTTTGCCAGAGTTTTTTGAATACAAGATGCATTTCATCGGCAAGTTCTTTTGGAGAGATCCCTCTTTCTTCCGCCGCTTTTTCTATCTTTCTCCCGTGTTCGTCTGTCCCCGTTAGAAAAAAAACTTTGTATCCAATCTGTCTTTTGTATCTCGCTATTATATCTGCTGCCACAGTAGTGTAGGCGTGTCCTATGTGTGGTTTATCATTCACATAGTATATGGGAGTTGTGATATAAAATTTCAAGTTTTCTTGATAGCTCATATCTTGCATCTCCAAAACCAATTATTAAAACTTCATCACCTTGCTTCCTATTAATTCTGAAATTTAAAAGCTTTTGAGTATTTATTTTACAAGTTAAAAAGCAAGAAAAAAGAAAAACAATTTGTTGAATTTTAGAAGAAGAAATTGATTATTTCTGCTGAAAAAATGGAATAAATTTGTATCAAGATTAAGCTATTTTTTTTGATTTTGTTTGTTTTGGAGTTTCTTTTTTGGGCGGGTAGCTCAGAGGTAGAGCGTTGGCCTTACAAGCCAAAGGTCGAGGGTTCGATTCCCTCCCTGCCCACTCATCAAAATGATTCTTATAGTCGGATCTATTAATATAGATTTCACTATAAAGGTAAAGAGGTTTCCAGAAGAAGGGGAAACTATAACAGATGGGGTCTTCTTTCAATCTCCCGGGGGGAAAGGATTAAATCAGGCAGTAGCTTCTGCAAGAGCAGGTGAAAAAACTTTTCTTGTATGCTCCGTTGGAAATGATGTTTTTTGGAAATTTATTGAGGACTATCTGAAAAACGAGAAAAATTTAACTATTCTTCCGGAGGTGAATAAGGGATTTTCAACAGGGGTGGCTTTTATACTTGTTGATGATAAAGGTAAAAATAAGATAGTTGTGTCTCCCGGTGCTAATGCGAAGTTGAGTTCAAACCATGTCAGACAAGTTCTCGAACAGAGTAATCCTCGTTTTGTTGTTTTGCAATGTGAGATTCCTTTTGATGTAGTTCAAACAGTTATGGAAATGAAAAATAAACTGAATTTTATCGTTGTTTTTAACACTGCCCCTTTCAAAAGTTGGGTAAGAGAAATTATCCACATCCCAGATTTTGTTATTATGAACGAAGTAGAAGCAAAACAAATATTCGGTAAAGATGTAAAAGATAAAGATTCTGCTGTGGTTGTCCTCAAAGATTATCCGTTTCACAACTCTGTTATGATAACTCTTGGAAAAGATGGAGTCGTTCTTCTGAATCAAGAAAAGGGGAAAAAAATTTCCCATTTCCCCGCTTTTGAAGTTGATGTCGTTGATACAACAGGAGCAGGAGATACGTTTGCGGGATATTTTTCCGCAATGATGAGTGCAGGTAAAGATTTAGAGGAATCTATAAATTTGGCTCAGGCTGCATCTGCTGTTTGCGTGACAAGAGAGGGAGCTGTTAAATCAATACCAAAATTCCATGAAGTTCTCGCTTTCCTTCAAACTTTGAAATAAAAAAATTGATTACTCCACTAATTTTTTTCGGATTTTTTAATTTTTCTATATGGCAAACGAAGAAATAGAGAAGCTTAAAAAGATTGACCTCTCAACAGAAGAAGATGATACAATTATAGACCTTCTTGATGTTATTGAGCTGAAACTACATAGCTTAAATCAACAGGAATTAAATGAACTTTTTGATGTTCTCGTTAAAATATTAGAAAAGAGAAAGGGAATTCCCGGAAGAAGAGCAGAAGAGATTCTGACAGTTCTCTACCCTAAAATTAAAGAAAAGGTTGTAAAACTACTCTGGTCAGATAGCGCATATATAAGAAGTGTTGCGCAAAGAATAATTATAAATAACAGAGATAAATCTGTTCTTCCAAGATTAATGAAAGACCATGACAGAGATATAAGGAAATTTGCCATTGATATTGCTTTTGAGATGGGAGATGCAGATTTTATAAGACAAGGACTTGATGATCCTGATACCAATGTTTTTGTTTCTTCTGCTGAATATCTCTCTCGTCTTGGGGATAGTTCTTCTTTGAGTAAAATCGTAGAGCTGTTCAGAAAAGTTCCAAAAGACGATATTTACTCTTTGATGTTCTTGATAGAAGCAATGATCAGATTAGATTATGATAAAACTTATCTTCTCATGAAAGAGAAGTTTGACGATGTCAAAGACCCCATTATAGCAGGAGTATATTTGAGAGCTTGCGGAATATCATCTGACCCCAATGTAGTAGACGATATTTTAAGCGCTATTGATGATGATAGCATGAGAAAAGAAGCTCTTGAATCGCTTTTATCATTCATAAGGAAAAATGAAAAAAATATATCAGAAAATTTGAAGGAAAAGATAAGAGAAAAAATAGAGGAAAAAATCGCCTCAATGACAACATCTCAACTTGAAGATGTAAGAAAAATATTTGATATTTTGAAAATATGAATATTTCAGAACTTTCTGAAATCTAAAAAAACTTCAAATAAAATTTTGTTATGCAAAAAGATGGAGTAAAAAATGTGGTTATAATAGGTTCTGGCCCAGCTGGTTATACTGCTGGAATTTACACCGCAAGAGCACTGCTTAACCCTGTTATAATCGCCGGCATTCAGCCAGGTGGTCAACTTATGCTCACAACAGAAGTTGAAAACTTCCCAGGATTCCCAGATGGAGTAATGGGACCTGACCTTATGGATTATATGAGAAGACAAGCAGAAAGATTTGGAGCAGAAATAATCTATGAAAACGTTGTTGATATTGAACTTGGAAATCCCGTTGAAAGAGTTCCGTTTAAAGTCAAGACAGATGGTGGGAGGGAGTTTCTTACCTGGAGCATTATCGTGGCAACAGGAGCAAGTGCAAAAATGCTTGGGCTTGAATCTGAAAAAAAGCTCGTTGGCAGAGGTGTCTCAACATGTGCTACATGCGATGGTGCATTTTTCAGGAATAAAAGAGTTGTTGTTGTTGGGGGAGGAGATTCAGCAATGGAAGAAGCACTTTTTCTCACAAGATTTGCATCAGAGGTAAAAATCATACACAGAAGAGATAAGCTTAGAGCTTCTAAAATAATGCAAGAAAGAGCTTTCAAAAATCCCAAAATATCTTTTATATGGAACAGTGTAGTTGAGGATATTTTAGATGTAGAGAAGGGCAGAGTTGTTGGTGTTGTTCTGAGAAATGTTATTACAGGAGAAAAAAGCTTTTTAGAAACAGATGGCGTATTTATCGCAATAGGTCATAAACCGAACACAGAATTCCTTAAAGGTAAAGTTGAGATGGATGAGAATGGATATATAATAACAAAAGATAAAACTACAGAAACATCTGTACCAGGTATATTTGCAGCGGGAGATGTTCAGGACCACAGATACAGACAGGCTATAACAGCTGCTGGCTCTGGCTGTATGGCTGCGCTTGACGCCCAGCGATTCCTCGAAAGCATAGGTATAATCTCATAGCTCTCTTATATTCTCTTTTTTATTCCTTACGGGACTGATTTCAGACATCCGTGTGATAGAATCTAATTTTGTGATAAGATAACTTATAGATTTATTCAAGGTGAAATTATTAGCCGGTCTGAAGCTAGAACTTTCCTCATTCTCTCCACATCCAAAAGGAATTTTGCCAATAAATAAACTTCCGTCAAAAGATGGATTTTTGAAATACATATATATGACGGGTAATTTCTGAGCTGAAAACCTTTCAAAAATAAATTTTCCGTCAGGTGATAGGCAATCGTCACGGAGTTTTTCTATTTTATTTCCGTCAAGCGATATTTTCCCATCGTATTTTGAAAATCTCTCCCCAGGCAGACATACATAGCATTTTTCATGGCTTGGAATTTCATCTTGAATACTGCTTGATTTTCCAAGTTCTCCTTCAATTAAAAAAGATGGTAAAGATGTAGCTTCCTCAAAAGATGGTTCAAGAACTCTCAATACCTTCATGTCAGGAATTATATCTGTCTCAATCACTTCCGGAAGAAACTCCCGCAGAGGTTTTTTGGAATCTAGAAATTTTCCAATATTTATTGAAATAAAATCAGGAAATATGTTCCCGACAAAACTTTTAACAATATCAGGAATGGCAGAGTTGAATTCTGAAAGATTTACATATTCATTATTACTTATTTTTTCTTTGAGCTTGCTTAAAAATGTTTTCAGTTCTGAAAAATAAGTTCTGTTTAAAAATGACGAACCAACCTCTATAAGGTCAAGAAAGAGCGCAAATGAATTTCGGAAATCAGGAGGATTCACCGATAGTTTTCCTGTCAAAATTTTCCCGTTCTTGTAGCATAGAACATCAGAGTTGCAGTTTTCCAAAAGTGCAGAATCTATAAATTTTTCAGCGTATGAGAGAAATGAGGTTAAGTTTTCTTTGACTTTCCCGTATTTTTCAGGTCGTTTAAACTTCAAAATATTCGGATTCTCCTGATATAAAATTCCTGCTAATCTTATCAGTCCTATTATATCATCTTGCTCGGTAAGAAAAAAGGGTATAAGGTATTTTGAGGTTTTTTCACTTTGTAGTGAGAAGTTTATATCATGTGAAAAAGAGAAGTTGAGAAAAAACTTCACGATCTCGGTTATGGTAAGAGATGCAAGAGCAAATTCTTTTCCGAACTTTCTGCCTATCCTTACTTCTGAAGTAAAACTATCTGTATAAATTGGTACCCCATCTTCTTCATAAAAAGTACAGCTGTTTTCATATACGAAAAGGGCGAGCGATTGTATCTCTTGTAGTATATCTTCCGTAGGTTTTATGTAGTTTTCATAAAGAAGGTTAAGATCCGGTTTCCATTCAAATCTACTCTGTTTGCTTGAAATTCTGCTCGCAAAGTTATTTCTAGATAAAGATACAGAAAGAGAAAGTGTTTGCTGTGGCGTGAGTAAGTTAAGCATTCCTGATTGAGCTTGATTTATTGTAAGAGAGAGCAAATCAAATGTTTTTGCAAGAAGCTTTCCGAACTCTGTCTCACAGTTTTTCTCATCTGATTTTGAGAACTCAAGATATGCGTGTTTGAAAAAACCTTCTTTCAGGTAGTATCTTCCTTTTTCTCTGTGTTTGTATTCAGGAATTTTTTTCTCTGATATTTCTGTTAAGAAATTATGTTTTTTCAGGAATTCCAAAATTTTCTCTTTGGTTTTTTTTGTGTATTCGTTTTGGGGGAAAGCGTCAAATCCATGTGCTCCATCTTCTACTACAAATATTTCTGCATCTTTTCTGTACTTTGATATTTCTTCCCAGAGCTTTACAGATTGTTCCAAAGGAACTAAGAAATCAGCATTCCCATGTATTATAAGGACTGGGAAATCTACGTTTTTAGCATAATTTATAGGCGAGAGAGAATTTATGGTTTCAGCAAGTTTTTCGTCTTCTCTTCTGAAAACTTCAAGATATTTTATGTATCCTGACGAAAGGTCATGAACTCCGTAAAAAGGTATTGCAGCGGATATTTTTATTTCTTTTTTATACTTTGCATAAGTACATTCTTCTGGGAAGAACTCATCTTTTGTGAAAGATACCATTGCAGTAAGATGTCCGCCAGCGCTACCTCCGAGAACAATAACTTTATCTCCTATACCGAATATTTTTCCTTCTGTTTGTGTCCATAGTATTGCGCACTTTAGCTCTTTTATCTGGTCTTTTACTTTTGCTTTTGGGTAGAGTGTGTATTCTACATCAAATAGAGCTATTCCGTTGCACGCAAAAAGTTCTCCCCACCATTGACCCATAGGCAACCTGTGAGTTCCTGCTGACCATCCTCCTCCGTGAATGTGTATTGCGACAGGAAAATTTTTTATTCCTTTGGGTAAATATAGATCTCCGTACAGATTTTTGTGGTATCTTATATTTCTTATAAGTGCGAACTCTCCTCCTGTGTATTCTTTCCCTTCTTCGTTTGAGCATGGTAATGAGTTCTTCTCAATTATTCTTTCTATTTCGGAGCTATATGGCTGATTCTCTCCTTTTATATCTATTTTTTCTCTCTCACAGCTGAAAAATAAAAGCATGATTATTATCAAAAAGTTCAGAAAGTTTGTCTCTTTTAGCTTCATCTTTTCTTTCCAAAGCATCATAAATTTAAGTTTAATATCTCTCGTATTTTTATATCACGATGAGTTCAAGAAACTCTACTTTTTTATGTTCAACCTGAACTTTATCACCTCCTTGATTAAAGATAAAAAGAGCCATTCTGGTAAGCTATACTTGGTTTTTAGTTCTTGCCATAAAGCATCTTTCAAAATTTTCTCCAGATTTTCCGAATCTTCAAATTTTACCTTCTGATATTTATGATTGCCGAGCAGGTAATTTTCCGTTCTCTTATTTTCTTCCCTTATCAGGTAAGAAGCTTTATCTGAAAAATCACGAATTATGTTTATGACTTTTTCTTGTGTATCTTTGCTGAATTTCTTCATTGTATCTTTTCTTATCAGCACACCAGCCATAAAATATATCAAGGGTTCTTCAACAATAAATTGAAAGTATTTATACCATCCATATATCAAAACTGCGTAGTGTGGACCCCAAACTATATCTATGTTTGAAGAAAGCTTTTCAACATCCCATATATTCGCATATACGGGTTTTACTCCAAACTTTTTCAACTGGTTGAAAGTTCCCTCTTGAATTATGTTTTTTGGCCATACCCAGAACGTTTTCCCTGAAAAATCCTGAATTCTCCGCAGAGGATACTTGGAGTAAAAATATACAAAACCTATCTCTACTAGTCCTCCGAGAATATAATCTTCGTTTTCAAGTAATTTTGATAAAAGCGGAGGTAAAACTTCTTTTCTTATGAAATCACCTTCTTCGTAATTTTTTACAAGATATGGCATATCAAGGACAGAAAAATAAGGTATTATAATTCTGAGTCCGTTTACGGTGAGAACAGCACAATCTATCTTTTTTTCTTTCAAAGCTCTTGCTATATCTATTTCATCACCAAAAACTTGACCGGGAATCCACACTATTTCTACTTCTGTTTCCTGTTTTATTTTTATGCTCGCTTCTTGTAAGATCTTTTCAAATAAACTGCCTTTTGGGGCTATTGATGAACATGATATTTTAACGGTAGAACCGGCATTGCAGATAAAAATTAAGTTGATAATTATGATAAAAGAAAAAATCTCAATGAGAAAGGATGAGTTTCTGCATAGATTTTTTAAAATCTCCATTTGTTCATATTCAATTTAAATTTTTTTCAACTTAAATTTTAAATGAATAAAAAATTTTTTTTGTTTTGAATGGATATTTACTTTCATAGAAAGAGAGATTTTAACTCAAAAAATTTTTCAGTAGGATAATTTTATGTTTTGAAAGATTATGTTTGGTGGGAAAAAATTTAAGCTAAACTTTACTTTATTATAAAATAGAGTAAAAAATATATTTATGCTCTTTCTTGTAAATCTTTTCTTCATAGGTCTTACTGTAAAGTTTGCATCAATAGCTCCCGAAGGTTCCTTCTGGTATGATATGGCTCTAAAAATTAAACAGGAACTTGAAAAAGATCAATCCATAAAAATTGTAGTATACAGCGGAACAGCTATGGGAGATGAAGCAGATATAGTGAGAAAGTTGAGAATTGGACAGCTTCACGCTGCTGGGCTTACGAGCCACGGGTTAGAGATGATATCACCTGAAATAAGAGCATACGATATCCCTCTCGTGTTTAACTCCTGGGAAGAGTTTTTTGAGGTCAGAACAAAACTTTTTCCTGAATTAGCAAGGAGGTATGAGAGAAAAGGTTACAAACTCCTTTCCCATTTTGCCATAGGTTTTGTTTACATCTTTTCAAAGTCAGAAAATATATGGGGGTCAAATTTATGGGTATGGATAGGGGATACGCTTTCAGAAGCTCAAGCCAAAGAACTTCAGGGTACTTTTAAGATAGTTCCTCTCCAAATAATAGATGTCCTCCAGGCTCTCGCTACGGGAATTGTTGATACTGTTTTCAATACCTTTTACGCTCTTCATGCTTTGCAGTGGAGCAAATTTATAAAGTCATACATACCTATGCCACAGTACATTTACTCCGCAGGAATAATTGTTAGAAAAGATATATGGGATAAAATACCCGAAGAAACAAAAAGAAGAGGGGAAAAATTTATCTTAGAGAATTCTCTCTCTGTTGAGGAAGGAATAGTAAAACTGGAAAAGCAAGTTCAGGAAGAACTTTCTAAAAAGGTCAGAGTAGAAAATGACCCAAAAAAGATTGAAGAGTTAAAAAATGCTCTTGAAAAAATAAGAAAGAGAGTTATAGAATCAAATCCAGAGATAAAGGACTTTTATGCTCTTATTGATAGAGAGCTAACAAAAATAAGGAGTAGCAAAAAATAGGCACGAAGTGCAATTTGTCTACTAAGTAGAGCTATTTTACAAAAAATCAACTTCTTTAAAATCTTGCATTAAATTATATATTTCCCTATAAATAGATGACCGAAGGTGGTTTCTGAAATATATACTTTATTGATTGTTTTTCTCATATTTATATTTCTTTCTGCTTTCACTTCTGTTGCAGAGGTGGTCTATTCAGCTGAAAGGAAAAAACTCCTGCATAGTATAGATAAGGGAAAAGATAAAAATTTATACGAACTTCTGAAAAATCCAGAGAAATTCTTTTCAACAACTCTCACATTAAACAACATCTTCAATATATCTATTACCGTTATAATAACAACTAAGGCGAAGGAGTTAGGAGGAGAGATCTGGGTAGCAATAGCTACTGTATTTGTGACCCTTGCTATAATTCTTTTTGGAGAGGTTATACCGAAGGCGTGGGGATTAAAAAACTCACATGAGCTTGCAAAAATTATAATAAAAATCATCAGCATACCTTACAGTTTTCTTTCCCCTCTTATCAAACCGATAGAGAAGATAATGAAATCTTCTTCAACAGAGGAAGTCAAAGCAGTACTGAGTTTAGATAGATTCAGTAAGGAACAAATAAAGATGGTGGAGGGAGTTTCTCGTCTTGCAGAACTTGAACTCCAAGATATTATGATTCATCGTAATGAGGTGAGAACTCTTGATGTTAATATGACATTGGAAGAAGTTATAAAACTTATAGAGAAAACCAAGCATACAAGGTATCCGGTTCTATCTGATGGAAAAGTGGTCGGGATATGTCTTTCAAAAAATCTCATCCCGCTTCTTTTTAAACAAAGAGGTAGTGAAGATATAGCCAAGAAGAAATTGGGTGATCTGATTTTTGAAAATCCAGATATAGTTGCTCCCGCAAGAATTTCGGCTCCTTCAAAATCTGTTCTTGAACAACTCGCCGACTTCAAAAAATGGAGAACACATATGGTCTGCATAATCAACGATAGAGGTGAATTTGAAGGAATAGCAACTCTTGAAGATATTCTTGAAGAAATAATAGGAGATATAGAAGATGAGTTCTCTGAGAAAAAGGAGTTTTTCTGGGTATCAGGAGAAAACATATATGTAAAAGGTGAGTCACCTATAAGAGATATAAATAGAGAGCTTGGTTTGCAAATTTCAGAAAAATATCCGACGGTCTCTTCAACTATTCTTTCTGTTCTGGGACGGCTCCCTGAAAAGGGGGAGAAAATATATTTTGACGGCTACCAATTTGAAATTGTGGATATTTCAAAAAATAAAATAAATCTTGTGAAGATAACAAAAAGAGAAGAGGGAAAGGAGAGCGGTAAAGAAGATAAAGAAGAAGTTGAGCTATTTACATAATAGATTTTTCCGCTCTGAAAGGTACCCGAGCATGGGGAAACGATGTTTTAAGCAATTTATCAGGCAATTGATTTATGGATTAAATTTTATATATTAGGGGGAGAGATTGCGAGAGGGTATCGCGCAGGGTTTTCGTTTTTCGAAGCCCTGCGAGGAAAGTCCGGTCCCATAAGGAGCGGGGTGCCCGTTAAGCCCTACTTTTTCAGTAGGGTGGAGCGGGAGCATGAGAGTGCTGGAAAGTGCCACAGAAAACATACCGCGGTATGTATTTTCATACATACCGCAAGGGTGAAAAGGTGTGGTAAGAGCACACCAGAAACCCGGGCAACCGGGTTTGCTTGGTAAACCCCACCCCGGGCAAGGCCAAGTAGGGGGGAAAGGAGAGAGAAGATGAAGAAAAATAAAAATGTTTTTAAGTTTGTTTTTCTTCTCTCTCCTTGCGGGTTGCTCCTTACCGCTATTTACCCCCGGGTAGGCCGCTTAGAGTAATGATACCCAAAAACACAGAAACCGGCTTATCTCGCAATCTCTCCCCATCTCAAATATTTGAAACAAATATATCAGGACTTAGAATTTTTCAACCTGTTGAGGGGTGGCGCTTTTCAGATGATGCGGTCTTTCTCTCAGAATTTGTTATTCAGATAATCAGAAAGGTGGAAAAAGAAGCGGAGGGAAGAAGTAAAAATATAGAAAGAAAAGACGATGTGAAGTTCTGCATTGATATAGGAGCAGGTTGCGGAATAATAACACTTTTGCTCGCAAGAGAGCTGAAAAACTGCAGATTCTTCGCCATAGATATAGATAAGCTTATGGCAAACTTATCTTACCTTAATTTTCGGAATAATAGAGTGAGAGCTTTTTCAATCTGTGGCGATATAAGATTTTATCCTTTCAGACACGAATCTTTTGACATTATAGTTTCAAATCCGCCATATATACCCCCAGATGAGGGAAAAAAGTCAGATAAATATGCCATTGCTAAGTGGGAGATAACTCTTGACCTCAGGACTTTGGCAGATGTTTCTTCTCGCCTTCTGAAAGACAGAGGGTTTGTTTTTGTTGTATATCCGTCTTACAGGTTAGGAGAGGTTTTATCTAATTTTTTCAAGTTCGGTTTGAAGCCGGTTTTCATAAGATTTTTCCACCACTCTTTTGGCAAAAGCTCTGATTTTTTTGCTCTGGCTTGCCAGAAAGGAGTAAAGCATAAACTTGAAGTTCTCCCGCCGTTTTTTAAAAAATAAAGAAATTCAGATTTATTTATTTTTTAATTGAGTTGAGGAGTTCTTCTCTGAATTTTCTCATATACATCATAGCTTGTTTGTATTCTGATTCAACATTTTTGACACCTTCAAGAAGTGAGAGTAGGTTTCTTGAAATTTCGTCTGTAACTTTTGATTGCTCTTCTGTTGCAGAAGAGATAGCTGTTATTTCTGTGTTTATTTTATCAGTAGATTGCGTGACTTCGTCAAAACTTTTTTTACCTTCCTGAACTGCCTCAACACCTTTTTTTACAACCTCGAACTCTTTTTCTATCGCCTCATAGGTCTGCCCGACTCTTGATATTATCAGGTTTATTTTTTCTGCTATTTCTCTTGCTGCACCATAAGTTCTTTCTGCGAGTTTTCTGACCTCTCCTGCAACAACTGCGAAACCTTTTCCTTGTTCTCCCGCTCTTGCTGCCTCTATCGCTGCGTTCAGAGCAAGAAGATTTGTCTGATCTGTTATGTCTTCTATTATAGAGATTATCTCTGATATTTCTTTTGTTTCTTTTTCAAGGTTTCTCGCCATATCAATGACATTTTCCATGGTTGAAGCTATTTCATTTATGAATTTTACGATTGAGTCCATTTTTTCAACACCCTGTCTTGATGATTTTGCTGTTTCTTCTACATTTGATGCGATGAGGACTATTCTTGAAGCTACTTCTGCCGAAGAAGCAGAAAGCTCTTCCGATGCCGTGACTATGACATTTACTTTATTAAGTTGCATGTCTAAATCTTTTTCTAATTTATCAAACTTTTTCTCAAGTTCTTCAAAATCTTTCTGAATAGAAAGCATTTTTGATTCTATTGCTCTTTTCTCGGCTTCGAGCATATCTGTTATGAGTTTTTTTATTCTTTGACCATTTGAGGTTTTTGGGTTTTCGCTTCTTGCGTCTTCAAGAAACTTTTCAAATTTCCTTCCCTCCTCAATTTTTAAAAGAAGGAATACTCCTAAAACTGCTATTATTCCTACAATTGTTATGATAAGTGTTCCAACAGAAAAACCCGCTATTGCTAAATACACAATAAAAGATACCAAAATCAAAGATGTCCCGACCAGAACTCCTAACATATAGTTTATTTTAAAATTTTTCAGAATTTTTATCTTATTTTCGTTTTATTTGTTATGAATTTTGAACAGATTTCGTGTCTAATTTCTTGCAGATAGCTAAAAATTACTCTACTTCAAAAAGTAAGAATTTTTTCTCGTTTTGTTTGAAGATTATTTTTATCTTTCCATCAAAATCATTGAATACAAAAACAGGAATTTTCCTCCCGCTCTTTTTTTTCTCATTTTCTTTCATAATTGCTATTGCATCATCTACGGTCATAGGTTTTTCTATGTTTACTCTTATTCTTTCTATTTCTGGTTCCTCCTGATAAGAGATTTCTTCTTCTGTCTTTGTTTCTACCGGTTCTATGGAAATTTCTCTTTTTGTCTGCATTTCTTCTCTTATTTCTTTCCAGAACTCTGTTTTGAACCTATCTATTTGTCTTTCAATCTCTTCTGAAAGTTTATCTATAATGACTCTTGGGTCAGTACCTTCTTCTTCTGTGTAGATTGATGGGAAAATTTTTTTTGTGGTAGTTATTATCACCTCTCCGCTTTTGTTCTTACCTTCTTTTTTGTATATGAAATAAATCTTTGCGTTCTCTCTTATATTTTCAGGAATTTTCTGCACCGTCTTTGAAAATTTTTCAAGAAAATAGTTTTTTACAAAATCAGTTATGTTCGTGTTCTTTGAAAAAAAATAAACTTTTACATTGTCTATCTTATCTGCTTTTTTTTCTGATTCCATGATGGTTCTACCTCCTCAAATCATAAGATTAATTTTTAAGTTATTTAAGCCTTGTAGTTGTTTTGTGAAGAATTTTTCTATACATTCTTATATTTCTCACTTTCATGCTCGTTTTTTACTTCGTTTATAGTTTTTGAGAAGGGCTCTGAACATTTCCACTTCCTCTTGGTTTAATTTTTCCCAGGTAAAGTCATCGTCTTCTCTCCCGAAGTGTCCATAAGTAGCTGTTTTTTCGTATATTGGCCTTCTGAGGTCAAGAAATTCAATGATTTCTTTTGGACGAAGAGGGAAGATTTCATGAACAAGCTTTTGAATTTTTTCTTCCGGAACTTTTGATGTTCCG
>JAUQOU010000002.1:18207-105964 GCA_030550715.1 bacterium
TTTCTACTGTTATGTGTACCGGGTCAGATACTCCTATCACGTAGGTCAAATTCACCTCACATTTTTTTGCTATTCCCGATGCAACTATTGTTTTAGCTATTCTTCTTGCCATGTAGTTAGCGGACCTATCTACCTTTGTTGGGTCTTTTCCTGAAAAGGCGCCTCCACCGTGTCTTGAGTGTCCTCCGTAAGTATCAACTACTATTTTCCTTCCTGTCAATCCTGCATCTCCAAGCGGTCCTCCTATCACAAATCTTCCTGTTGGATTGATGAAAAATCTTGTGTTGATAAGTAATTCTGCTGGAATGACCTTTTTAATTACCTCTTCTATTATGAACTCTTTGAGTTTCTTCTGGTTTTGTTCAGAGGAATATTCTTCCGAGTGTTGAACTGATACAACGACTGTATGGACTCTTTTTGGTTTTCCATTTTCATATTCAATTGTGACCTGACTTTTCCCATCTGGTCTTAAAAAAGGTGCCTGTCCGCTTTTTCTTTTTTCCGACACTGTTTTTACTATTTTGTGTGCGAGCATTATAGAAAGTGGCATGAGCTCTTCGGTCTCATCTACCGCATAGCCGAACATAGTCCCCTGGTCACCTGCTCCTATATCTTCACCTTTTATAACTCCTATTGCTATATCTCTTGACTGTTCTTTTATATGTTTTTCTATTCTGCAAGTTCTCCAATCTATTGAGTTTTTTTCATCTTCATATCCTATTTCTCTGACAACTCTGCGAGCTATTTCTTCGTGGTCTACTGTTGCTTCTGATGCGAATTCTCCTGTTATAAATATTATGTTTCCGGTTGCCATAACCTCGCAGGCAACACGTGAGTATTTATCTTTTCTTATGTATTCGTCTAGTATTGCGTCGGCGATTTTATCACACATCTTATCTGGATGCCCTTCTGTGACGGACTCGGATGAAAAAAGCTTAACCATCTCGTATTGCCTCCTTCTTTACGCAATAATTATATTTACCAAATTGTAATAAGTTGTAAAAATTAAAAATTGATTTCTTTTTTTTCTGTTTTATTTTTTATAGAGATTACTCTTTTGTTTTTAGTCCTATCTTCTCTTTCACTTTGTTTTTTGCCTCGTTTATCCTTCTTTTTGCTTCTTCTTTCGCAAACCCGGCTATAACTTGGATGACCTTTTTTGTATCCCCGCCATACATCTGCTTCATTCCCTGAAAAAGGGAATAAAGATTTTTTACTATCTGAACCTGTGAATTTATTTTCTCTTTTATTTTATTGAACTCATTGATTGCAAGACCGATAGGGAAGGGTAAAGGTTCTTTTTGCTGATAATCTTTGGTAGTTTGTTCTGCTTGTGCGCTTTCAGTTTCCACTCTGAATTCCTCTTGTATCTGAACTTTCTCATCGCTTTGGGTATTTTGTTCGGTTTCTGGCGTTTCTTGCTTTTTTTGCGCCTTTGCTCTGGTACTTTTTCTACTCTTTCTTTTTTCTTTCTCTTCCATCTGTAAAATTACCTCCTTATTTTTAGAGAAGTTTTTTTGCAGAGAAAAAATTATTCCTTTTTTGCTTTTTTTTGTTTTTCTTGTTTTTTTTGAAATAATACATAAATTTTTTTAGTTAAATCAGCTTTCGGCTGGTTTAACTGAGGTACTCATACTGTGAGTATCTCAAAATCATTATCAGGAGGAATAAACAATGAGGTTAAAAGGAACAGTAAAATGGTTTGATTCAAAAAAAGGTTATGGTTTTATATCACGGGAAGATGGACAGGGTGATGTTTTTGTTCACTGGACAGAAATAAAGAGTGAAGGGTTTAAAACGCTCGTTCAAGGTGAGCAGGTTGAGTTCAGCTTGAAGGAGGACCAGAAGGGCGTAAGAGCAGTGGAGGTCCAAAGGTTATCTCCACCTCGTTCCACTCCAAGACAGCAAAGAGGAGGTAAAAATTTCAGAGGGTCTCCAAGAAGAGAAAGATAAATTAGTATTGAATTAAAGCTGTTTTTATTTTTTAATTAGGATTAAGCTCTGAACCCTTCTATTTTTTCAATGAACTTTTGAGTCAGTAAAGCTATGTGATACCCATCGTAGTATCTGTGATCTATTGTTGCGCCTATTGTCAGAATTGGTCTTGGTTCTATACTCTCCCCAACGATAAATGGTTTCAATCTTATTTTCCCAACAGTAGCTATTATTGGAGTTCTTGAAAGCGGGAAAAGAGGAGCGAAACCGATTTCAAGTCCAAAAATTCCTACATTCGTGACCATGGCAGAACCAAATGGGTCTTTATCAAGCCCTCCGATTGATATTCCGAGCTCATAAGAAAGAAAATGAGATAGACGTAAAAGTATCTTGAGCATAGGAGCGGGCATTTTTCCAAACAACTTTATCATTGATAACATTTTTTTCTCTTTCCCTTCCTTTATCTCCTGTGCCTTTTCCCTTAGCTCCCTTGCTATCTCTTCAATCTTTTTTTTATCTACATCTTTTATTTTTACTCCCGCGAGCTGTCCTCCTCCGAATTCAACCTGGAAGAATATATCAACAGATTCACGCTGAACAAGTTTCCCTCTCTTCATTATTAAGTTTAGGTGAGGAAGCTCTCCAAGAGTGTCTCCAATTGCTTTCCCTATAATATGCGTTATTGTTATTTTCTCACCTGTTTCTTCCCTTTTTCTTACTATGTACTTTTGCATTTCTGTTGTGTCCACTTCTATAAATCCGTATATTGAAGGGTCGTAGGGGTGTTTCCATATCTGGCTTGCAAGGTTCCTCCAGGGCGATATTTTCTCTTCATTTTTTTCCCTTTTATTTTTATAATCCATTTTCTTCACCTCAAAAAGGACTGATTACGGAGGTAATATATATGACAATTCTTTTACAAGCAAAGGATATATTTTTAATGTTTCTTCAAGGTATTTTTCAATATCTTCGGGTTTTATGCCTGCATTTTTGAAAATCTCTTCGTCTATCTGGTATAGCATAGAATCTATTGAAGCGCCTATTCCCGTCATCATGGCTACTCTGTCTCCTATATGAACCGATACGGCTAACTTATATAACCTGCTTGATTTATCTTTTATCAGGTGGAGTTTATTGAACTTTGACACAACTTCTCTTATTTCTTCTGGGATTTTCCATTTTTCAAGTATGATAGATGAAAGGTCTGATGAGGTGAGCCCGAAAAGTTTTTTTTCTATTTTATCAAAGCTTTCCCCCTTTTTTATTTCAGATTCTACTTCGTGAAAGTTTTTTGAGATGAAGTAATCCATAGCTATTTTACCTATTACTCTGAGGACACCTGCTGTGAAAGCGACATCTTCAATTCCCGGCCATTTATCTTGTGATATGAGTTTAGAAGTGTATGCTCCTATGAATGCCTGAAGGCTGAGTTCTCCTCTTTTTAACCTGAAGTATTTTAGTTCTATGTCAAATGAGTTTTTTGCCTGTGCAGATATTATTATGGATTCGAGAGATTTTACACCAAGGAGCGCTACTGCGTGTTCAAGCGTTTCTATCTTTCTTGAGAACCCATATAGCGGAGAGTTGACAAGCTTCATCACTTCAAATGATAAGACGGGGTCTTTTGCTATTTCCTGTGCTATTTTAGAGGAAGAGGAAAGCGGGTCTCTTATGAGTTTTAGAACATTTGCTACAACTGGGGAGAGAGGGGGGATCTTTTCAAGTGCTTCTGAAAGGTCTTTATCTGTTATTTTTATCTGATGAGTCATAAATAGCTTTAGAGAATAAATTAATCATTTTTTATTTTTAAATTTTGGTTTAATTTATTTTGTTGAATTGTTTTTTATTTTGGTTTTGTCTATTTTTTATTTTGATTTCGGGGCGTAGCGTAGGTGGTAGCGCGCCGGCTTCGGGAGCCGGAGGTCGCCGGTTCAAGTCCGGTCGCCCCGACCAATACCAATCAGATGGGAATAATATACTTCGTTCTATTTGCCTCCGTCTTTGTTATACTCATTCAAAATTATTACTCATTCACCCAACCTCTTACTCTCCAGATTTTTCACATCACAATAAGAGGATTACCGATAGGTATCTGGTTCCTCCTCGTATTTTCTGCTGGATTCCTAATAGGATACCTCAGGGCTGTTCCATCTCAAGTTAAGGCGTTTTCCAGAGGAAGAGAAATTGAAAAATTGAAAAAGAAAATTGAAGAGCTCGAAGTAGAAAATCAGATGAGAGATGAAAAAATAAAAGCTCTTGAAACCGAAATATCTTCTTATCATCAGGAACAAATTCAAACTCAACCCGCTAATCAGGTCGGAGAAAATAAATAAAAAAATGAAAGTTTGTTTAGCCCTTGACATAGAAGATAAAAAGAGATTCATAGAGATAGTCAAAATCACAAAAGATTATGTTGATGTATATAAGATCGGACCTGTTGCTCTATCTTCACTTGGTGTGTTTTCTCTTGAGGTAATATCGTGTCTTGAAAAAGATATATTTGTGGATCTCAAATTTTATGATATTCCATCTGTTGTTAGAAGGAGCATAAAGAATTTCTGCTCTTTCGGAGCCAAAATCTTTACAGTCCATGTATCTGCGGGAGAGGAAATTTTCAGGTCAGCGGTTGAAGAAGCTAAAATTCACAAAGCTGAAATCGCGGGAGTTACTATGCTCACTTCTGAAAATTATGATGAGAAAGTTATTTTAGAAAGAGCTCGGAGAGCTTTCGAGTGGCAAGCTTCATGGGTCGTAGCACCACCAAAATTTGCAAAAAAAATAAAATCTGAACTTAAAGGTAAAATCAAAGTGATTTCGCCCGGTATAAGAATTTCACCGCAAACACAAGATGACCACAAAGAATTTCTGACTCCATCTGAAGCAGTAGAAGAAAAAGTAGATATGATAGTTGTGGGAAGACCAGTTATATATTCTGAATCCCCACAAAAAGTCCTTCAAGATATAAAAAGAGACATAAAATTGGCTTTGAAAAATATATGAGGTTTCCAGAGGAAAAAATACTGACCTTGGATAAACTTGAAGTAGTTCTTGAAAATATAAGAAGTCAGAAAAAGACAATAGCATTCACGAACGGCTGCTTTGATATAATCCATGCAGGACATATAAAGACATTCTTTGAAGCGAAAAAATACGGAGATATACTTTTTGTCGGGATTAATTCTGATCAATCTGTAAGACGACTGAAAGGTGAGAAGAGACCTATCATACCACTTGAGATGAGAATGATAGTAGTTGCGTCAGTAGAAGCGGTGGATTATGTTATACCCTTTGATGATGACACACCTTTTTCTCTTATAGAGAAGATAAAGCCAGATGTTCTGGTAAAAGGGGAGGATTGGACGGAAGATAAGATAGTTGGAGCAGATATAGTAAAATCAAGAGGGGGGAAGGTTGTAAGAGTAAAGCTTATTGAAGGAATCTCAACGACAAGCATAATAGCGAGAATAATAGAGAAAATGAAAGATAAAGTATAAAAATTTTGTATATAGGAATAAAAATCAAAAGGATGGCATTTATCTTGAAGAGAAACAAAAAATCTTATTCTCTTACTATTTTTATTTTTTGTGTATCTTTCTTTCTTCTTCTGATAAAGAATCTAATGGGGGATGATGGTAAAAACATTTTCATGCGCGAGAACTGCACAAAATGCCACTCCATAAAAGCCGAAGGAGTAGAACCACAAAAAGAATCCCTTCTCAAAGGGAAGAAAATAATAGATCACTCGGGAGTTGGCATAAGGCGAGATAGCGAGTGGATTCAAAAATGGCTCAAAAAGGAAATAGAAAACGAAAAAGGAAGAAAACATAAAGTGAAGTGGAAGGGAAACAACGAAGATTTAAAGATTCTGGCAGAATTCCTCTCAAATCTCAGAAGGGAAATTCCAGAAGATGAACTCAAAAAGTGGTATCAAGATTTGCTCAATTCATCAAGATAATTTTTTCAATCTTGCGAGAATTCAAGACGTTTGAGAAAAATTCTTATCTCTTCTTCTTTTTGATCTACTATCTCTTGTGGTTTCCCATGCCATATTATTTGTCCATCTTTCATGAATATTATTTTATCTGCAAGTTTTATGGCGCTTTTTATATCGTGCGTTATAACAAGAAATGTTGAGCCAAATCTTTTTTTGAGGTCAAGTATGAGCTCTTCAATAGAAGAAGATGTTGCGGGGTCAATTCCAGAAGTTGGTTCATCTAAAATGACTATTTTGGGGTTGTGAATTATAGCTCTTGCGAGTGCAGTCCTTTTTTGCATACCACCAGATAGCTCAGCAGGATATTTCTTCTCGTGTCCCTTCAATCCTATAATCTCAATTAACTGATATACCTTCTCTTTTATTATGTTTTTATCTTTTATTTTGTTTATCTCGATAAGAGGGAATGCGATGTTTTCTTCTACTGTAAGCCAGTCAAATAGCGCAGAATTCTGAAACAGAAAACCGAAATTCTTAATAATTTCAAGCTTTTTCTCACCAGATAGCTCATTTATGATTTGCTCCTCAAAAATAATTTTTCCTTTTTCTGGTTTTAAAATCCCGACTATATTTTTCATAAGAACGGTTTTCCCACATCCAGACCTCCCCATAACCACTGTTATTTTTCCCTTTTCTATCTCTGCATTTATGTTTTTGAGGACGGGTTTCCCATTGAAGTATTTCCAGAGATTCTCTATCTTTATTATAATATCGTTCTCCATAAGTAGGACCAACAATTTTCACCTTATATTTTATTTTTTGGAAGAGAGCTTTCTTGTTTTTTGGATTGATAAGAAAATTCGGAAGGGAAAAATTTTTGTTTTTTGGAAAATATTTTTAAGTTAGAAATATTTATTTTGAAGTTAAAAATAAATAAGGAGGTGAAAACTTATGAATAAATTAACCTTTTTGTTTTTAGGTGTCGGATTAATTGTGGCAGGTCTCTGGCTCTCTGCATCAGCGGAAAAAGGAAAAGAGCTTAACTTCACCGTCTATATCAGAGCTTATGATACTACGATCCCCGAAGCTACAATAGAAGGAGTGACAATAAAAAATGTGAGGCAGTTCAACGTACTGAACGAACCAGAAAATCTAGTTGCGAGAGTGGGGGATACCGTAAATATCAAGATAGTCAATGAATCGCCTATAAGTGAGAACTTCTCTATTGAGGGATATGATGTTGATATGACGCTAAAAGCAAAGGAGACGAAGGAGACGAAGTTCAAGGCATCAAAACCCGGTTCATATACTATATGGTGTAAGCTCCACCCAAAAAATGTCCATCTTCCCGGTTCATTCTCTGTAATACCATAAGTCCTGCTTCTTATTCATAGCTCCCCCAGATAGAGGAAGATCACATATGATATTCCTAAGAAAGAAAAACATAGATAGAGAAAAACTTTTAAAGAGAAAAGATGCATTTGGAAATATTTTCCTTTTCCTCTTTCTTGGGGGAGCTTTTATGTTTTTCTTGTTCTCTCTTTTGGAGTTCTATAAGAGTTCGTACTGCAAAGAAAATTTTAACGGTTTCAGGTTTGCTGAAAGGAAAAAGATATTCCATTTCACTGAATACTCTGGAAAATTTTTGATTTTGTATTTTGGATATACAAGTTGCCCAGGGGTTTGCTCTACTATGATGAAGAAATTAGCAGATGCGTACTCCTTACTTGATAAAAAAGTTCAAAATATGGTCGATGTTGTTATGGTTGGACTTGACCCTGAAAATGATACTCCCGAAAGGATGGAAAGGTATGTGAAAAGTTTTAATGAAAGTTTTTCATGGAAATTGCTTCCGAAAAAAGAGTTAGATAAGGTAGTGAATGCTTTGGGTATAGAGGCGGTAGTTTTAGAAGATGGAGTAATAGAACACTCAAGTTATGCAGTTTTGATAGATGATAAAGGTTATGCTGAACTTATGTTTCCTATTGAGCTGAACCCATATGAGATAGCGAGCGATATTGAAAAGATAGTGAGGAAGAATGATGGTGGTATTTTGAGTGATGTTTGTGTGCTTTTAAATTCTGCTGATTTTTCCCCATAACTTTTGATATTCTTATAAGATTTGTTTTGGGAAGATTTTTATGGATGTAGAATGGAAGATTTTTTTTATTTTGGAGAGGTTATGGATTGCTTTTGAGAAGATTCTGCGAGATGTTGCAATTCAAAATAGTTTAAGTCCCCTTCAAGCCAAAATAATTGTATATCTTTTGAGGAAGGGAGAAGCGAGCATAAAAGAGGTTGTGAGTGAGGTTAATGTCAAGCATTCTGCGTGTAATTCTGCTCTGAAAGCTCTCTCACGAAAAAAACTTATAGTCATTTATGAAGGAGAGACAGACAGAAGATTCAAGATGATTTCTCTTACAAATGCTGGAAGAGAATTAGCGAAAAGATTGAGCTGGTATTCAGTTTTTTGCGAGTCAATTTCACAGCTGAGCAGGAATGAGAAAAATCAGTTTCTTGTTTTGCTTATGAATCTTGCGAAGCTGATGCAAGAAAAAGGGCTTATTTCTCCCCAGAAGATGTGTTTTTCGTGCGTTTATTTTCACGATATGTATTGCTTATTTTTGAAGAAAAAACTTTCGTCAGAGACGCTTCAGGTTTCCTGTCCAGATTTCAAGCCAGCTTAATTTTTTAAGTTGTCTCAAGGAGACGATTTTTTTCAGATTTTTCTTCGGGTGAGAAAATTTTTTATGGGAGAAATTTTTCTGTTTGGTTCGTGGTAAAAATTTTTGTATAAAGTGTAAATTTTAACTTTATAATTTAATTTTGAGTGGTTATGAAGGTTGGAGCTTTTTATCTTTTTGAGACGCTCGGTGAGAAGACCCCGAGCCAAGCTTACAGAGAGGCAGTTGAGGAATCGGTCTTCGCGGAGAAAATCGGTTTTTATGCTATCTGTCCTGCCGAACATCACTTCGCAGAACACTACGGAATAATGCCTGATACTCTTGACTTTCTATCGTGGGTTGCAGCAAGGACTAAAAAAATAAAACTCTGGCCGATGGTGATTGTTACACCGCTTAACGAGCCAATCCGCCTTGCAGAAAGAGTAGCTATGCTCGATCAGTTCTCGGAAGGCAGAGTTGTTTTCTCTGTTGGTTCAGGTTACAGAGCGTATGAGTTCTACCCTTTCGGATATGACATAAAAAATAACTGGAAGATGATGAGAGAATCAATTGAGTTCTGCCAGAAAGTATGGGTAAATGGGAAGGTCTCATACGAAGGGGAGTTCATAAAGGTGAAGGATGTCGAGATTCAGCCAAAGCCATACCAGAAGCCATATCCACCCATATACATAACTACAACAAGGGATGATCAGATAAAGTGGGCTGCTGAAAGAGGGATTTATGTTATACCTGCCGCGGGTTTTTCAATATATGAGCTAAAACATGTATTTGACCTTTATAAAAGGGAAGCTGAAAGTTTAGGGAATCAGGATATGCCAGAAAAGGTAGCTTTCAAGTGGATATATGTTGACAGGAGCTTAAAGAGAGCGAGAGAGCTTGCAGAAAAATACTTTATGAAAACACTTTTTGCTTTCTTTCAAGGAGGGGAACATCTATATAACCTTCTTGCAAGAAAGCTCAGAGAAACGTGGCCAAAAGATAAACCATGGCCGGGAAAAGAAAACGAAATAAACTTTGAAGTGCTTACAGGTAATATAGAGTATACAACTTGTGCGTGGGGAGACCCTGAGAAGATAAAAGATATTATGAGTTTGTTGAAGGAGCAAGGCGTAACTATGTTCATAGGGGGGTTCAATATGGGAGCTATGCCTACTGAACTTGTCAAAAAATCAATGAAGCTATTTGCAGAAAAAGTTCTGCCATATATTCAGTAAAAAGCTGGGGGGTTAAAGCAAGAATGAAGGGAAGAGTTAGCATATTCAGGGAAAGCGGGAAACCGCTTGAGATAAAGGAGTTTGAAGTCCCTGATCCGAAAGAGGGAGAGGTTTTGGTCAGAGTTTTGAGAGCAAACATATGTGGTTCAGATATACACATGTTTTCTGGTGAAGCTTTCAAGGCGTTCGGCGGACTTTTTTATCCTATTGTTCTCGGTCACGAGTTTGTGGGTCGGATAGAAAAACTGGGAAAAGGAGTCGAAAAAGACAGTATCGGTAAAAGCATATCAGAGGGAGACCTGATTTCTGCGTGCTATTTCAGAGGATGTGGTAGATGTAAGAACTGTTCTCTTGGGCAGGAGCACGCGTGCTTTCAAAGCTTGGTTTCGGTTCTCAGAGAGGCAGAAAAACCCCCATTTTTTGTCGGAGGTTTCGCTGACTTTTACATTATAAGACCAGGGCAAAAATTTTATAAGTTAGACGATGATCTCCCGCTAGATATATCAGCAGCGATAAACTGCGCATTATCACAGGTTTTGTTCGGTTTAAAAGAGATTGGCTTGGGGTACGGAGATAGCGTTGTTATACAGGGGGCGGGAGGACTCGGGCTTTTAGCGGTTGCTGTAGCGAAAGATATGGGAGCAGGAAAAGTTATAGTCGTTGATGCTATTGAAGCTCGTCTTGAACTCGCAAAAGAGTTCGGCGCAGACCACACTATAAAACTTGATGATGATTTCAGAGGGAGAGTAGCCAGAGTTAAAGAGATTACAGAAGGTGGTGCAGATGTTGTCGTTGAACTTGCGGGAAACCCAAAAGCTGTTGCGGAAGGCATAAAATACATGCGAAGAGGTGGAAAATATCTTATTATGGGAGCAATAAATCCAAAGCAGAAATTTGACGCTGATCCATCTGTGTGGATAGGGGAAAACCTCACTTTAAAAGGTGTATCTCTTTATCATCCGCATACCATCTTGCTTGCCCAGAACTTCATAAGAAGGAACAAAGATAAAATTCCTTTTGGGAAGATGTTTTATGTGTTTGATTTTGAGAAAATAAATGATGCGTTCCAATCAGCAGTAGAAAGGAAATATCCAAGAGTCCAAATCAGAATTTCAGGATAAAAGAGCAGAAGTGGAGGTGAAAAAAGTATGATAAGTTTTGCGTTAGATGATGAAGAGAGAATGATAGAAGAGATAGCCAGAAACCTTGGAAAACTTCTCAGAGATGGTATGAGAAAATGGGAAAAAGATGGTGTATCTTCTGAGATTATAAAAAAGTATCAGGAGACAGGTTTTGCTCTTATTGACCTGCCAGAAGAACTTGGGGGTGTAAATGCGGGATTTTTCAAAAAGGTTTTGGCTCTCGAATCCATGGCATGGGGATGTGCAGGCACTACACTTTTTCTTGAACTCCCATCTTTTAACTCACATATTCTTGTCTTTGCTGATGAGAATGCAAAATCAAAATACAGAGACAAAATGAATAAGGTGGGAATATACTTTGATTTTGATAACAATTTCTCTGAGGAGAACGGAAAATACACAGGTTCTGCAAAAGCTGTTCTCGGTAGAGATATAGCTCTTTTCTTTCTCGTGAAGGATGGGAAAGTTCTTGTTTTCAGGAATTTTGAGATTCAGAGAAAAAAACCGCTTGCGTTAGATGCTGTGGGAGTGAATGAATTGAAGCTTTCTGATTCCGAACCAGAAGATATTTTTGAGTTAAAAGATAAGGGCAGATATTTTTTATCTGTTGCGAGGTTATATCTTTCTGCGATTGATACCGGGATTTTGAGAGCAAGCTTTGAATATTCTTCTGCTTACGCTATGGAGAGAGAAGCTTTCGGGAAAAAGATAGCTCATCATCAGGGTATGGCTTTTTTACTTTCTGATTTTTCCATTGCTACTTCTGCCTGTCAGCTTTACTTATGGAAGGCAGCTTGGTCGCTTGACACAAAGCAAGAAAACTTCTTTCAGGTGTGTGCAGATGCGTTCTCGTTCATTTCTGAAAATGCCGAAAAATTTACCGTCTGGGGAGTCCAGATACTTGGAGGACACGGTTTTGTAAAGGATCATCCGGTCGAAAAATGGATGCGTGAAGCAAAAACTATATCTTTGCTCTTCGGAGGAAAACACATATCTGAAATTCATTCATCAGAAGAGTGAGTTCGTATACTTTATCTTGAAAAGTTTTATGTGGTTGTGCTTTCTGTATCAATATAAATATCCTTATTTTTCATAAGAGTATTTTTCGCAACAGGTTTTCTGACGATCTGTATTCTCACCATTGCTGAAACATACCAAATAGTGTTTGCAGGACTTTTCACGGGAGCTATTTTCCATGCAAGAGTGTTTTGGTGATAATCCCAATTTTCGTATTTATTAAAATCCCTTATTATATCGGTTATCACCGCACCGGAGTTAAGTATTATTTTTTGTAATTCGCTCCATTTATGTAATGATGAATCAATGAGCGTCATACCTATGTATCCGACCGAGCCAACGCCTTTCAAGCACCAGATAGATTTTTGAAGGAAGGTTTGAAATGCCTTTTTTGCTTCTGGTGGGTCAGTGACAAAGACATCGAAATTTCTGTTGAATTCCTTGGGAAGTGGATTCCTAAGATCAAAAACCTCTGCTTTGAGCTTTAAACCTCTGCTTTGTGCAACCTCATTTGTAAAATCAATAAGCCGTTTATCTATATCAAGAACTAAGATTTCTTCTGGGAGTTTTGTTAGTGCAAGAGCTATTCCAACTAAGTCATCGTCTCCCAAAACTATTATTCTCTTTTTCGCTATGTCACCTCTCAATCGCATCATAGAAACCCTTGCTATTGTACTATCTGGAGTTATATTTCCCTGGTCGTATTGCTGGATGGGCTTTGGTCTGTTTTTCTGTATTTCAAAAAACTCTTCATATATCCCTATTGCTTTTATGTTTATTCCTCTTCCCTGACACTCTGGACAAATCAGCTCATTGATGAACTTTGGGATATAGTCAAATTTTTTTTCAAGCTTTTCAAGAACTTTTATGTTTTCGTTTTCAAAATCAATGTAGCCATATTTTTTCAGCAACCTTATTGTTTCTGCGATAACAGGAATAGGTTTTTGTGAGAAATTCACGATCTGCCAGAAATTTCCTGTTGTTTTTACAGCAGATATTATATCCTCTACATCTTTCGGACTTACTTTTATTTTTGTCTTTTTCTCTGTATTTTTAGCTATTTGTTCAAGCTCTTTCTGTGAATCTTTATGATTTTCCACAGATTTTTTGCGCCCCCAGGGGGATTTGAACCCCCGTTCCCGGCTTGAAAGACCGGTGTCCTAGACCGGGCTAGACGATGGGGGCAAAAAAAAGCAAAATCAATAAATTAGATAAAATAAAAATTTCCCAGTTCCACTTTTTCAGGATTTTTTTATCTTTACTACTGAAAATTTTTTGTTTAATCTATATTACCAACCGCAGATTGAAGTTTCCCATCTGGTCTGACAGCCAAATGCATTTGGAGCACAGAACCTCCCACCTGGTATCCACTTTGCTGTACCTCCCGAAGTTCCAAGATCATAAATTCTCAAAGAGCCAGAATCGTTCCCTATTATGAGGTCTAAACTTGAATCACTATCTATATCACATACTATGGGAGAGATTGGATTTGAAGATATAGTTCCACCTGTTGATTTGGGGAATCCTGTTATATATTCGGGATACAGCTGTCCGGACCTATTTACAAGATAAAACCCGTGAATCTTACCATCACCCGTTGCAACAAATATTTCTCCACAGCCATCTCCGTTTATGTCTGCTATTGCGGGAGTAGATACTATAAATGAACCAAGATTTCGCGAAGATTTCAAGCTTCCCGATTGAGAGAGAATATATAAATTCCCTCCGGTGTTTCCAAATATTATCTCCTGATTTGTGTCCCCTATTGCTGGAAGACAAGAATCAACATCTGTGACTGCTGGTGGAGAGATTATCTGAGCTCCTACTGTGAAATACTGCGATGTCCATCCTGAACACAATCCGCCAGTTTCACTCACACAGTAGAGCGCTCCACCTTTTGTTGCAACCAGTATTTCAAAGTTGCAGTCATTTCCGAAGTCAGCTAAAATTGGAGATGAATCAAGCGAAGTTCCGGTGTAGATAGTCCATATTTTAGTTCGTGTAGCAAGGTTTATTGCGGTTATGTATCCATCAGATGCGGTAACTATTATTGTATCGTATGTTCCATCACAATTTGTATCTACTGGAAGTGGGGAAGAAACTATATCTGGTTGAAGGTCTCCATTTATATCTGATATTGGTGCGCTGTTCAGTCCGCATTCAAGAGGCGTTCCTGCTGGGTAGCACTGCCTGAAAGTAAATCCAGACGAACCAACCTCATAAGCTGTAACTCTACCTTTTAGGTCTCCAACCAGAACAACTGTGGTAGAACCATCTGTAAAGATTGTAGATGGCGGAGAGAAAATTGCGGTTTCTGTGCTTTGAGATGAAAAAGATGAGAGGAAAGGAGATGTGAGGTTGAGAACCCTTATCTTTCTGTCGGGATCTCCTGTGCCAAATACAAGCTTTCTCACAGCTGATACAAGAATTTCTAAAAACACACCCTTTATCGGACTTCCCACTGCATCTGAGTTTTGAACCGCAGTTGCTTGCGATACCGCATAAACTCTTCCGGTGGATGTTCCAAATATTATCTCTTTCTTTCCATCTCCTTCAAGGTCTCTCAAAATGGGAGTTGTGCTTATTGAACCCACTGCGTTGAATGGGCTCCAAGATTTCTCTATTGGGCATCCCGGTGGCTGAATCTTTACAGTTGATGTTGCTTCCGCTTTATTTCCTGCATAATCATATCCTATCGCTTTTAAGATGAAAAATCCGCAGTACTCTGTTGCATCCCACGGGAATGTTGAGGTCCCGGAACCTACGTTTGTATCTACGCAAGGAACTCTTCGTGAAGTAGAGCAATCTCGTGTTGATGAGATAAATGAACCTACATCAGAAACTTTTATCTGATACTCAACTTTTTTGAAGGGATATGATGGCGGAGCGCATCCTGTATCTCCAAGATTTACATTAACACCTATGGGAGAGTTTATTGATGAATTGTTCGGTGGAGATATTATTGTAACAGTGGGAGGTGTGTTATCTACTAATATCGGTGCGGTTTGAGTGTTTGTATTCCCTGCGCGATCAATAGCTATTATTTGTATTGTGTGAGGACCGTCTGAAAAAGCTGATGAATTCCATGTTATTTGGTATGTCTGAGGAGTAGAGCAAGAAATTGACGAACCTGGAGAGATTGTATTTATGAGTGTTGAATCAACGTAAAAGCTTACCCTCTCCAAAAATCCATTATCACAAGCAGAAAATACAACTTTGGTTGAACCAGATGGGCTATTTGAAACGCATTCGCTTGCAGAAGGAAAGATTAAATTCAGTCCCGGAGGGGTGTTATCAACTTTGAAATCTCTTATCTGCGTATTCGCTTTCCCTCCCTTATCATAGGAAGTCGCAAAAATTCTTTTTGATCCATCTGAACCACACTGTGCAGGAGTTAGTGTTGCAAATACATTCGCAGTAGTTGATGGAGGAGAGATATTAAATACTATGTTTGCAAGATCTGATGATGTTGTTATATCTACTAACCTTATAACAACTGCTGTAATTGTGTTGATATCAGATGTTGAAACTCCGATAACTGTGTTTGTTGGACATGTGAGATAAAATGCTGTGGGAGATGTAATAGAAGCTGATGGTGCGATATTATCTACCATTACGACAATCTGCGTTACTTCTTGATTTCCTGCTGAGTCAAGAACTACTCCCGTTATAACGACATCGTTTGCATCTCCCATTGTAGCCCAGTTTCTGATACATGTTCCAGAAGGAGCGTTTACTGTGCATGATCCGAGAGAACTTGAACCGGCAGTTATGCTTATAGAAGAAACCCTGTTCAAATCAACTCCCGATACTCTTATTGTAACTGTTCCTTGCAAAACCGAATCAGTTGAAGGTTCAACGAAGAAGGCAGTAGGAGGGGTTCTATCTATTATAAAAGTTGTAGGGGACGGAGTTATAAAGCTGTTTCCCGCTTCGTCAAATATCGCAGCTGTTATGCTGTGAGTTCCTTCCAAAAGCAGAGAAATATCTGCTGCGATGGAGTAGGGAGATGAACTATCTACTCCTACGAGATTGTTATCTATATAGAATTCAACTCTGTTCAAGAGAATATTATCTGATGCCGAAACCTGAATTGTCAGACCATTTGAGTTTGTAAGAAAACCCGATGTTGGAGCTGATATGTTTCCCGACGGCGGAGTATTATCTATCACTACAAATATCTCAGAAAAACTTGAATTCCCGGCTCTATCGTATGCTACTCCTCTTATTGAATGCGTTCCATCTGAATAAAGTGATGTGTTCAAGATAAAGTTGTATGGATTTGACGGATTTGAGACATCAAATAGTTTTACGCTATCTATAAATATTGATAGTGCTGTCACCCCGTTTGCATCAAAGTTGGCTATCTGAACCGGTGTTGAACCCCTTATGTAAGAACCAGAAGAAGGAGTTATTATCCCTACAGAAGGTGGAACATTATCTATCGTTACGGAAATTCCGAACACTGTTTTAAATCCCGCAAGGTCTTCAACAGAAGCTGTAATAGAAGCTGATGGAAAAGAGGAGATAGATGTGGAATCCCATACTATTTTGTAAGGAGGAGATGTTTTTTCGCAAATTAGCGTTTCTGCATCGCATACTCTGACACTATTTACAAAGAACTCAACTTTTTTAACTTCTATGTTATCTGATGCATTTACTTCAAGCGCGACCAATCCGCCTATCACTGCTCCTGGTGAAGGACTTATAAAATTTCCTGTCGGAGGTGTGTTATCTATTCTTATGTTTCTTATGCCAGATGAAGCTTTGTTCCCGGCAAGGTCCTCTGCTTTTATCTCTATTGTATGTGTGCCATCTGAGTAAGAGAGGGTATTGAGGTTAAATTTGAAGACATTCGGCGAAATTGTCGGATTTGTAAGGATAGAATGGAATATTCCATCTACATAAAGCTCAACTCTTTTGAGGATTCCATCTGGGGAATCATTTACTACTGATGTTATTTCAGCTGATGAGCCAGTTATAACTCCGTTTTCAGGCGGACTCTGAATTGAAGCTACCGGAGGGGTATTGTCAAATGTCACACTTACCGAGTAAGATGTTGAACCACCAGAAAAGTATCCTATAACTCTTATTGTTTTTTGCCCATCTGCGTGTAATCGTGTATCTTCTTGAAAGACAAAGGGAGATGAGAACGGAGGAGTGGCTGTCTGTCTTTTCAGTGAATTTATCCATAACTCAAGTTTCTGGAAGTTTCCAGAAAAGTTTACCTCAACGCTCATTATACCTTTTATATACGAGTTTGGTGAGGGAGAGGTTATGATAATTGAAGGAGAAGATTGGGTTGTAAACGAAAATGTGACAGGATTAGAGAGTGAATTTCCCGCAAGGTCTCTTATGTCTCCTGTTATGTATACCCAATATGTTTTACCAGGTTGTAAAGAAGAAATCGGAGATAATGAGATAGTTCTCAGGTCTGTGCTGAATGTTATGTTTGAGTTTATTTTATTTATTCCATCGCTTATGAAAAGTGATGATGAATTTACCGTTGAGGTGTTTATGGGTTCGGAGAAGACAAGCTTTATTGTTGGGTTCAAAGATACATTTGTGGGCTGTTCGGGTAAATTTACCTTTTTGTTATCTATGTATATTTCAAGGAGTTGTGGTGGGATATTGTCTGTTGTTCCTCCACCTCCTCCGCCTGTGGTTGTTCCTGTTGAGAACACAGAGATGAAATCTTGAATCATTTCGTTCCCGCTTTTGTCTTTAACTCTTACCTTAACCGTGTATTGAGTGTTCGGTTTGAGTAGATTTAGCGGTGAGATTGTGAGCTGATAGAAATTAGGGTCATAGTTAAAAGTATAATTTACGGGAGTTGCCCCTCCTTCAAGGATATTTACTCTTGATGTTATATCTGATGTATCTATATCTTCTGAAAAGAGGATTATTATTTTGGTATTCAGTGGAATTCCTGCGGAGTTTGGAGGCGGAGAGATGAAGATAACTTCTGGCGGAGTTACGTCTGGTCCGATTCCGAAAGTGCTGAAAAGCCATACAACATTTACTCCAAGTTTTTCTCCATCAAAAGCAGTTATGTCTTCTCGTAAAGTTACTATATATGTTTGAGAAGGTTCAAGAGGACTTTTTGGCTTTAAAATGGCAATTTCTTCCCCTTCTATGTAGTTTATTGTTGAATCTATTATCTTTCCGTTTATATCTTGGAGGAAAAAGTTTGAGGAGTTTATATTAATTATTCTTTTTGAGAAGACAGCATATATAATTGTGTCTTGCCTGACAACTGAAAGGTGAGGAGGATATATTTTTTTTATGAGTGGTGGAAGAGTAGGGGGAGGAATAACAGAGATTTGACCTTTAACTACGGTAAACTCCCAAGAAAAATCATCTTGAAGTTCCTGACCTATTATGCTTTTTATCTTTTTTGATACGAAGACCTTGTATTTTCCGAGACCAGTTATGTCTGGTGTTAGCTCTACCTTCTGCTTATCTATGATTTTTATCTGCTTTTTTATCTCTGTTCCGTCTTTGTAAACCTTTATTGTGTCATCTGATATAGTTGTTTCATCTAATATTTTTGAGAACGAAATTGAGATTTTGAGTGGGACAGAGGTCAAAGGGAGCTGAAATCCGCTTGGTGGGAAGAAATCAAGTATCCTGAACTCTGGGGTGGGTTTTCCTGTCCCTCTTGCGCAGGAAAAAATAAGAAATAAAAAGCAGAAAAAGTAGAACGAGAAATTTTGATAAACTGTATGATAACTACATTTTGAGGAATTATCATTTTCCCTTCTCGGCATTTTTATCCTCAAAGAAATATTTTATCGTAATTTATTGAGAATTATTTACTTATCTCTTATTATTTCTTGATAAATCTTAATTCTTTTCAGTTTTTATCTTTTGAATTTTTGTTTTATGTTCCTGAGAGGTTTTCAATCTGTGATATTATATTTGTAATAGAGGGTGGAAAGATATATACAGCGTTTTGGTCCTGTAAAGCTCCTACAATTCCCTTTGTTCCCTTTATATTTTTTGCTTCACCTAAAACAAGATAATAGGGTATCGCTTTACCTTCTACTTCTATTTTAACTCTCAGCTTCTCCTCGGGTATATATTTTGTAATATCTTTTACATTATCCTCTAAGAAATCTACTACTTCTACATTAGAAAGTTGGGAGAGGAGTTCTTTTACTTTTGATGAGTCAAGCTCTTTTTTCTGGTCTTTCCCCAAAAGGTACCACTTTTCAACATTTTCCTTATCTCTCTGGATTATTGTTGACCTATCTTTTCTTTCAATTGCTATCTCTTTCACTCTCCACACATAGTAGCTTATTACTTTTCTCTCTCTATATTTTGATGCAAAAAGAGTGTTGTAGAAATCTCCGCTGACCTCCACCGTAAAGATATTAGGTCTGTCAGGTCTTTTAGCATATATCAGTTTATCTTTCAGCTTCAGAAAAATTTCAAATTTTTCTCCGCCCTGAGTTATAGCTTTTATGATTATATCTGGCTCTCCGAAATCAAAATGAGGTTCTGTTGTATCTGAAACAAAGTTTATGACTTTTATTCCATTTATCTTGTAGAGAAGGTCCCTCACTTCACTTTCTTTTGCTTTCACAAAAGTTGTGTTTTCTGGGAATTTTATATACCAGGTTGTTCCGCCTTCTTCTCTCTTTTCAAAAAGATAGGTCTGATTTTCCTTTTGTATTATGAGCTCTTTTACATCTGGGACCACGAAGTCCATAGGTCTTCTCTCTCTGAAATCTTCAAACTTTTTATCTATGACTGACTCAAGAGCTCCGCTTACGAGAACGACTTTCTTTTCTGGGTCGTCTTCTCGCATTGCATATACGCTGTAGCCAACCTGTGATTTCAGCCCAATAAAAATACTGAACTCTTTCCCATCGTCAAGCTTTATTTTTACCTTGAACCTCGGATTGTCTAATCCAAATTCTTTAAGATCTTTTGGATTTTTCTCTATCAATCTTTCAATTTCTACGGAGGAGTATCTTGATGCGATTGGGTCTACGGAGAATCTATCTGCCTCTGCCCAGATAGGGTATATTATATCCCACTTTGAATCTTTCTTTCTGAAGCCGATTTTCTGTCCTTCTGGTTTTTCTATCCATATTTCGGAAACCTTTGAAGAATCATATTCTATGAGTTTCTTCTCTCTTTCTTCCTTTTCCTTTTTTCTTTTTTCTGCCGGTTTGAGTAGAAGGAAGTATCCTCCTACCACAATAACAAAGAGAACAAAAAGAATTATTGTTTGTCTGAACACTTTCATAGAGGTAAAAATGTAATTATTTCTATGTATTTTTTAATAATTTGGTTTTCCGAGATTATCAAAATATCTGAATTCTTATTATTCTGATGTTTTTTTTATGAAGTTTTTGATAAAGTATATGATTTTGCGTTTCAATTTTCCTCCGAGAAATCTAAGGTAGTGAATATAAAAATATGCATTTGCGATTGATGGCGGGAGTATGGAGAGCTTAACCTGTGCATATAATGCCTCCTTTAGCCCGAGCTTACCTTTTTTCTTGCTCACTCCTTCCCTAACAATGCATACTACTTTATCTACAAATTCTGCTTTGAGTTTTTCTTTTTTTCTGAGGAGCAGTTCATAATCTCCTGCGATTTTATATTCAGTGTTAAAAAGTCCGACTTCGTCAAATAGGTTTCTGTTGTGAAGAGAAGCGGGATGAGCTGTTGTCATTTTAAACCTGAACTCTTTCCAATCCCACCTTTTCCCGAAGATTTTTTCATATTTTTCACCTTCATAGATTATTTTCACTTTTGCTGAACAATAGTCAGGTTCAATTCCTCTTTCTCTTTCAAATTGAATGCTATGCCTTATGAGTGTCTCTATTGCATCTTGTACCATTATATCATCTGATCCCAAGAACACTATCCATTTTCCGAAAGATAAAATCACTCCTTTATTGAAAGCGTCGTAGATTCCTCTATCTCTTTCGCTTACCCAGTAATCTATACTATCTTCATATTTTTTTATTATTTCTAATGTTCTGTCTGTGCTTCCACCGTCAATGACTATGAACTCCAGATTCGGATAAGATTGTGCTACTACGCTTTTTATGGTTTCCTCAATTGTTTTTTCTGAATTTAAAGATGCGGTTATTACGGAGACAAGAGGGAATTTATCTGAAAAAAAATTTCTCTCTCTGCAAAATCTCTCAATTTTTTCTTGAATTTCCCCTGGGGCTTGCTTTAGCGGATTTATATATTGATCGCATATATACCAGGTGTTTTCTACTTTTTTGTAGTTGTGTTTAAAAAGTCCTTTTTTTCTCATTCCACCTTCGCCTTTTCTTCCTTCCGATTGGGGAAGGAAGATTTTTGGTTTTATGCGTTTTGATTCGTCTAATACGGGTTTTTCGCTCGTTATTATTTTCATAATCGGATTTTTTGCGATGAATAAAAGATAAAGCAGAAAAAATACAGTTATTGAGTAAGATGAATTTTATTTTTATTTATGGGCGGTTTGGTGGTATCATTTGCGAATCAAAAGGGTGGAGTAGGCAAAACAACTCTTGCGATAAACCTTGGAAGTGCGCTTGCGATGAGCGATTTCAAAGTTCTTATAGTAGATTTTGACCCGCAAGCTCATATCACAGTTGGACTTGAAGTATCTCCCGAAGAAAAAGGCACAATATACCATGCCATTTTGGGAGAGAAAGATATAAAAGATATTATCTTTCCTACAAAGGTTGAGAACTTATTTGTTGTTCCAGCAGATGAAGACCTTGCCGGATTTGAAGCTGAGTTCTTTGACAAAAGCGAAAACCAGTTCATCTTGAAAAAAGAGATAGATAAAATAAGGGATAGATTTGATTTTATATTTATAGATTGTCCTCCATCAATAGGTATTTACACTATAAATGCTCTGTGCGCATCAGATTATGTTATCATTCCTGTTCTTGCTGATTTTTTCTCTCTTGAAGGATTTTCAAAATTTTTCAAAGCAGTTGAAGAAATAAGAGATGGACTGAATCCATCGCTGGAAATCTTAGGCATAGTGATAAATATGTATGACAAAAGGGCAAGGCTGACACGAGAAGTTGAGGAAGAATTTTTGAAGTATTTTCCGGGTAAGGTTTTTAGCGTTAGGATACCGAAGAATGTGAAAATAGCCGAAGCGCCGAGCTTTGGACTGCCTGTCCTACTATATAAACCATCATCTCCGGGATCAGACGCATTTTCATCTCTGGCAGAAGAATTTTTAGAAAGAATAAAACAGTATAAAGAAGAAAAAGAATCCGCTTCAAAAAACTGATCAGAAGTCCTCCCCAAAAGATTTGCTATATTACCTCGTTTTAAGTTTTCTTTCAAGAAGCTTTATTATTCTTGAAATCTCTTTTTTGTTTATCTTTGTGAACTCAAATCCTGCTTTATACTTTCCGTGAGAATCAAGAGAGTAGTGCTTTAGCTTCGCCTTACCCTCTAAACTATATTTACCCCCCTTATGTTCTATATTTAACCTGAAATCTATTTCTTCTTCTATCAGCGGGAGAAAATACTCTATCATTCTATCTTTTATCTGCATTAGAGCAGAAAATCCTCCTAAACTCAGGTCAACGAGGGAACAGAAGAACGCATAGCCTGTTGCTCTTTTTATCAAAACTTCGCTTTTTGAATCAACTTTTAATCTGTGGAACCTTCTTCTCTCACAAAGAAAAATATGCTCTGGCTTTTCAATAACAAATATATATGGTTTTGTATCGTCTATTTTTTCAAGGATTTTTGATTTAAAAGCTATCAGTCCTCTTTGAGAAAGTGTCCTTATTTCATATTTTTTCCCGGGGGTTAAGGAGTTATTCATTCTTATGATGATATTTTGACCTTTTGTACCAACGATAAAGCCCGTTGAGTAATCTTTATCTTTATCACCCTTTATCTCAAACTCTGTTATGTTTTGAGCTATCTCTTCTATAAGCTCGTTTATTTTGCCACCTACCTTTATTTTCTGATCAAATTCTCTTATAGGGATCTCAAAATAAGCCATATCTACATTTTAGTATTTTAATAATTTTTTGATTTTTGTTGTATTAAGAAAGGGTTGAGGGAACTTCAAAAGACATAGTTTGCCTCTTCCCGTGTTATCTCTCCTTTTGCGATTTTCTCGCTTATTCTGTCTTCAAGGAGTTTAAAACCAATGTCTCTGAAAATTTTTCTTATATCACTTTCAGTAAGTTTATTGATTTTTCTCAACTCTGATTTTAGATCGTCTGAAAATTCTACGATTTCAAAGATCGCTTTTCTCCCCGAAAATCCGTTTTTGCAGTTTTGACACGATTTACCTTTGCAATTTTGACAGATAACTCTGACCAACCTCTGGGAGATTCCGACCCGCAGAGCAGAAAAAAGTATATATTCTGGAATTCCCATATCTATTATTCTTATTATTGATGATGCGACATCTTTCGCGTGGACTGTTGATAATACAAGATGCCCTGTGAGAGATGATTTTATAGCTATATCTGCTGATTCAAAATCTCTCATCTCTCCTAAAAAGATAACATCAGGGTCCTGACGCAAAATGTGCTTTAGAACTTTCGGAAATGTCAAACCTATTTCTTCATTTATCTGAATTTGATTTACCCCTTCAACAAAGTACTCAACGGGATCTTCAATTGAAAAAACGTTGAGCTCATCTCTATTTATTTCGAGAAGCATGGAGTATATGGTGGTTGTTTTGCCTGAACCAGTTGGACCAGAAACAAATATAAAGCCACTTTGTTTGTTGAGATTTCTTCTTATTATATCTATCTCTTCTTTGGTTAATCCTATTTTTTCAAGGTTGAAATCAAAGCTTTTTTTGAGTATTCGGAGTGCGGTTTTTTCTCCATCAACTGTTGGAACTATTGATACTCTTATATCATATTCTCTGTGTGAGAACCTTCCATCCTGAGGCAATCTTTTTTCAGAGATGTCAAGCTGTGAGATAACCTTTATTCTGTTTGTGATAAGCTGGAATGTGAGTGGAGAGATTTGAGCAAATTTCTCTAATCTTCCGTTTACTCTGAACTTTATTATTCCTGAATTTTTGAGGGGTATAAAATGTATATCTGTTGCTCCGAGTTCAATTGCCTTTTCAACTATTGAATCGAGATACTCCTCTATTCCTCCTTCTTTTGCTGAACTGATTTGGCTTGAAAATTTCTTCACAAGTGAGGGAGAAATTACGAAAACTTCAATCTTTTCTATACCTGAAATTTCGGATATTTTTTTCAGTGGCAGGTCAAAGGGTTCCGGTGAAGCTACCACAAGCTTGCTGTCAATAAATTTAACCGGTATGAAAAAGTTTTTTTCCAGAATGCTTTTTGGGAAAAGGTTGAGAAGCGATGTATCTATATCTTTTTCATCGCTCACTACTCCAAATCCGAAAGTTCTTTTCATCCACTCACAGAACGACTCATCTCCAAATATACCTTTTTCTATCAAAATTTCAGATATTCTCTTTGACGGGTTTTTTAAAATCTCGTTCCTTATATCCTCTGCCATTTTTCCAGATATTATACCATCTTTCTGAAGGTATTTCAAAATTATGTCCATAAATATGTATAATAGAAATAATAATTCCAAAGCTATCTTAATTCTATCTTGTTGAGATATTGTGATATTAGGGATAGGATATGGTTTGAATTTGCGGACCGCGAGAGCTGGAGAATACATCCTGGAGAATTTGAAAATATTTTCACGCCATTTTTTATATCCTGCTCGAAGTTACCGAGTGTTTTTCTGAGAAGTTCATCAGACATTGACCAGTTTTTGAAGAACATTGAACCACCAAACCCACAACAGTAAAAATCTGTCTCTTTCACTTCAAATCCGAGTTTTCTGAGTTTTTCTCCCATACTTGATTCGCTGTGACATGGTTTATGTAATATAATTTCATCACCATCTGAAAGCTTTACATCTTTCAGCTTATCAACAATTTTGTTCAGAATAAAATCTGATACCTCTTTTACTTCTACTTCGTGACCAAACTCTTTTTCTAATTCGTCTTTCATAAAGTTTTTTATTATCCATGTGCACGTTGGACCATTTACCAGAATTTTTTTCAATTCTGCTCCACCGGTATCTTTTTTCAGCTTGCTGACGAATTTTTTCGTCCTCTTTTTGAAGGAGTTTATATCTCCTGAAAAGAGTATAGGAGCCGAACAGCAGGAAAAGCTTTTTGGAGAAGTCATAAAATTCACTCCTAATTTTTTCAAGAGCATTTCAGTTTTTTTTGCTGTTGCTCTGAATATTGTGTATCCAAAGCAGGAAGGAAAAAAAAGGATTTTCTCAGAATTTTCAGAGACATCTGTAAATTTTTCTTGAAATTTGCCGGAAAACTCATTATCTTCTGGCGGTTTAGCTTTTCTCATTCTGGAGATGATTTTGAAGGATAAAGAGAAAAAGATTTTACTGCTTGTTGTGATTTTTGCCATCAGTGTTTCTACCTTGCCGAACAAAGTTTTGTTTTTTGTCCTTACGAAAGTAAGATACGGTTTCAGTTCAAGAGGGCAGGTTCTCTCACACTCTGTGCATTTTGAACATGTATCAAGGTCTCTGTAAAAATCAAGAGTTTCTTTTATATCAAGGTTTTCTTTCAAGATTTTGTATGATATGATAAGGCGACCTCGTGGTGAGAACCTTTCATCTCTTGTAGCAAGATAAGTCGGACAGGTAGATTTGCAGTATCCACATTTCACACATACCGATGGGTCAAAGATTACCTCGTTGAAATCTTTTATACTCTCCATTTTTATTCGTGAAAATTTTTCTGTTCAGAGTTTTTTATTTTATGACAGTTTTTGCTCCAGATTTTATCAATTTTGAATTATTTCTTTCTGTTCAGGAGATTTTCTTCTTCCTTTACCTTTTTCTTTGTGTGGAATTTTTTGATTTTCTTCCTGTATCTCTTTTTCAAGTTTGCTTAATTTTTCCTGAATTCTCATTCTGTCATATCCTTTGGGTTTTTTATTCATTGCGGTTTTGTACATCTCAAATGCTTTTTCAATTTGATTTTTAGCAAGGAGTATATCTCCCATGTGTTCAAGAATAACCGGGTCATCACTTTTCAGCTCATAAGATCTTTTTATAAGTTCTTCCGCTTTTTCGAGATTTCCTTCTACGAAATAGCACCATCCGAAGGTATCTATAATATAGGGGTCGTTAGGTTTTTTTGCCATTGCTTCTTCTGCAAGTTTTTTAGCTTCCTGAATTTTTTGCCTCTCTTCATCTGATATAGAACTGTTTTTCTCTTTTGATTCTCTCACAACTTCACATATTGAGTAAGCTTTGAGGTTAAGATAATTTGGATTTTTCGGGTCAATATTCAAAAGTTCTTCTGCAACCTTCAAAGCTTCATCAAGCTTTCCTGATTCGTAAAGAAGTATTGATTTAGCGTAGAGGAGTTCTTTGTTGTCTTTGAACCTATTTTGAGATTCTGTAATAAATCGTATAGCTGATTCATAATCTTCTATCTCTCTCATGGCAAATGCTATGGAATATGCTATTTCTGGGGAGAAAACCTTCTGGGTTATACTTACTCCAAAATCAATTGCCTTTTTTGGGGAAAGCTCTTTTAGAGAATCTATTTTGCCTGCGATTGCGTTATCGTATAGGGAAGATGTCTCATCTATTTTTTCAAATTCTTTTATTGATTCTTCGTATTTTTTCATCTCGTTCAGGGCATAAGCTTTGAGTAATATCGCTACTTCTTTCTGCTGTCCGATAAGTTCTCTTTCTATACTGTTTATAAGTGAGACCGTTTCTTCATACTTTCCTGCCTTGAAAAGGACTCTTGCAAAATCTATCATCACCTCTGGTTCTGAAATGCTCTTTGTGATTTGTTCCATATAGCTTATCGCTTTTTCTTTTTCCCCTAGGTCAAGGAGCAAATCAACCAGTTTCCTCTTCAGAGATAGAGAATCTTCATATTGGATATATTCTTCAATTATATTTTTGGCTTTTTGGAGTTCGCCTTTTTCTTTGTAGGTTTCCACAAGTTCGGAGATAAGCTGTTCATTGTAAAAACCAAGAGATAGAGCTTTTTCAAATTGTTGGGCAGCAAGGTCATTTTCTCCCTTAAATTTCAGAAGATTGCCGTATATTATGAAACCGTCTGGGTCTGTGGAATTAGCTTCTGTATATGTTTTCGCTTTTGATATAGCCTTATCTATTGCTCCTCTTCTCATAAGTTCAATTATTAGCGTTCTGAAAATCATCTCATTTGAAGGAAACTTTTCATTTGCTTCCTCTATAACTTGCAGAGCTTTCTCTCTCTCTCCAAACTGCATGTATAAGGAGTATAGTTTTTCAAAATCTTTCTCATCTTTTGCTTTTTTCTCTGCCTTCTCCGCATATGCTAACGCTTCGGATTTTTTGTTCAATCTGTATTTCAGGTTAGCCAGGTCAAAGTATGGCTGAAATCCAATTTCTTTGCCTTCTTTCTCAGAAACTTTAACGAGAAGCTCTAACTTTTCTTCTGCTTCTGGTAATCTTCCCCTTTTCAAGTCATATATCGCCTGAAAGTACAGAGATTCCTCATCTGGAGCTGATACTTTATCTTTGATGTAGAACTTCGGTTTTTTCGCACAACCTGATCCGAGAATTAAAAAAAGAATAACTGCATTTGCTGTAAAAAAAAGTATTTTTTTGTTTATTCTGATTTTTTTCACTTCTGCCATGATAATAAATTTAAGGTTATCAACAAATTTTTTGAATACTCTTTTGCCACTTATTTTTATGGAGTTGAAATCAGAAAAAAAGATGAAGTTGAAGGTAAAGGTTGTTGGGAGGGAAAGAGAGGTTGATTACTTTCCGGGAATGAGTGTAAAAGATTTGATTTCATCTCTTGGTCTGACTCCCGATATTTGTATTGTGGTGAAAAACGGGCAAGTAGTGACCGAAGACGAGAAAATAGACATTTCAGATGATATAAAGGTCATCACTGCTATATCAGGCGGTTGAAATCGTTTCTCTCACTTTAAAAATTATCTCATCCGATTTGTAAAATATATTGAGAAAAGGAGCGGAAAATCGATATTTTTTGTTTTAAATTTTTAATTATTTAATTTTTATTTAATTATTGAATTTTATTTGCTTTTTGTAAAAGTTTTATCTATTAAAATTAAGAATGTAAAATTTTAGTTAGTTTAGCTAACAATTTAGGAGGAGAATCAAAATGCATTCAAAAACCGATGATTTTGACATAAAAAACCTTGTGTTTTATATAAAAAGAGGGAGAAAACTATTTATTGCGGTATTCCTTCTTTTCTCTCTTGCGACTATCTCTTTTCAACTTCTTATACTACCCGGGAAAGGTAAGGAAGCAATTTCCTATAATGCAAGTGTGAAAATAAACTTTGGAAATTTCTCGTATCTACCAATTATAATGCAAAAACTCGGAGTTGATGTGAATGAGATAAAGCCAGACCTTGACCTTGAAGCAAAGATAATAAAATCGGACCAGGTAATAGGTCAGGCATATGAACTTTTGCGCGGGAAAATAAACTACGAAAAAAGATGGTTCATAGAAAATGTGAAAAAATCTATCTCTATAACAAAGCTTGATGAAAGAAAAGATAAAGAGAACGCCATTGTACTTACAATTAGCTGGACTAAAAAGAACGAAGCGGTTATGATAGTGAACGCAATTGCAGACGCTTACTATGAATTTTCACAAAAACGTTTCAAAGATGAAATAACCAGAGCTTTATCTATGGTAGAAGTTGCTTTGTCTTCACTTGAATCAATTCTTTCGCAAGCGTATCTTGATTTCGCTACATTCTTGTCTCAAACAGGAATAATAGATGCCAAGTACCAGATAAAACTCATATTTGACTCACTTCAAAATCTTAAAGATAAGCTGAGGGAGGTTGAGGTAAAAATCGGTGTTTTGCAGAATTTTCTTTCTGCTGTTGAATCAAAAAGAAAAATAGATGTTTCTGAATTTGCTATCGTATACGATGGCTTTGAGAAAATAATTGAAGATTATGAAAACCTCCAGATAAAAAGGGCTGAGCTACTATCTTTCTACACAGAAAAGCATCCAAAGGTTGTTGCTCTAGATAATCAGATTTCCCAAGTTGCAGATAAGATAAAAAAGAGAATACAATTTGAACTGGAAAAGATGAAGTTGGAGAGAAGATCAATTTTAACTGAGATAGAAGAGATAAATAGAACAATTTATAATCTTTCAAACCAGTTTGTAAGCTATCTTCAAAAGAGGGAGAGAATAGACCTTATAAACTCTCTCTTTGAAAATTACTATGAAAGTTTCATGAACGCTACACTGCTTGGGGGAGTAAAATTCTCTATGATTTCGGGTATAGAAAAAGCCGAATTTGCATACAGTGTAGGGAAAACGAGAAAAAACTTCTCGTGGATTATTTTTTTGAGCTTTATGGTGGGTCTTATAGCAGGTTTCATATCTTTATATATAAAAGAACTATTTGATGTCAGGTTCAAGAATATAGAAGAAGTAGAAGATTTTTTCAAGTTGCCTATTCTTGGTATTTTGAACACTATAAAAGACGATAGCTCTCTTCCATCATTTAAGTTAGGGGTAGAAGGAGTGAAAGTGAATATTGAGCTTCTTATGATGAGAAAAAACAACATAATAATATCGGTTTTTTCTTCGGGTTCAGGGGAAGGTAAGACAACTCTGGTTTACGAGCTTGCAAAGACTTTTTCAAAATCGCAAAGAAGAACACTTGCCATAGACCTCAACTTACGGCACCCCGAACTTCATCTGAAATTCAGAGCAGAAAAATCTCCCGGTATAGTTGACGCTGTTGTATATAACCTTGAAGAGGAAAAATTTATAAAGCAGATAGATGAAAATTTGTATTTTATACCTTCTGGGTTAAGTCATCCTTCCCCATCAACTTTTCTATCATCTGATGAGTTCAAGAATTTTCTCCTGAACCTGAAAAATAAGTTTGATTGTATAATTCTTGATACTTCTCCTATTTTGGCAGTAGCAGATGCCCTGCTTCTTTTTCCTATGTCTGATTTCAAAATTTTGGTTTTGAATATGAAGAATACTGGGAAAATTCAGTCCCACAGGGTTATATCTATTGCGAATCAGATAAAATCAGGTTTTGATGGTCTGGTTCTGAACTTTGTTGATGAGGAGGCAACACCGTATGTGAGTTATTATATTCAAAAGTACGATTACGGGGAAAAGAAGAAGAATTAAGCATTTTTTATTTCTCTTTCAACTTTTTGGTAGGGTATAAGTGAGCAGAGATGATGTTTTTGAGGGCAATGATCTTTACCTATAAGCGAACACGGACGGCATCTTAAATTCCCGTACTCCACAAATTTTCCGTAATCGCCGGTGAAAAATCCCATCTCTGGTTTTGTTGATGTGAAGATAACAATAAGTTGTTTTTTCAGGGCATATGCTATATGAGCTATTCCCGAATCAACACTGACGACAGTATGTGATTTTGAAATAAGATATACTATATCTTCTATATCAAGTTCTCCAAAAAATTTTTCTCCACCCGAAAAGTATTTTTCTATTTCTTTTTTTGTTCCAACCACTGCTACGCTGAAACCGTTTTTCTCAAGCGAATTTATTAATTTATCACACTCGTTAAGGTTCCACATCTTTGTTTTCCATCTTGATTCTGGGGCTATACAGATTATCTTTTTTCTTTTCTCCTGACTTTCCTGAACGAATTTTTTTAACCTTTGAGATTTTGGATATTGAGGTGGAAAAATTTTCGGTAAGGCGTGGTTTTGCGCAGTGTTTTCTCCTGCTAATTTTGATGCGATTTCTGAAAACCTTGTGATAACAGGTTTAACATTTCTAAAATCTTTTTTCAAAAGAGCTTTGTTTCTTTCTATTCTTTGGCTATCCCACACAAAAGTGATTTTCTGAAGGGGGTCAACCATCAACCTTAAAAGTTTCGTTGATATTTTGTCGTGAAGGTCTAAAATCGCATCTGGCTTTATCTCTTTAATTTTTATCCCTAATTTTATCAGTTCTTTCAGAGATGAATTTTCTGCTGTGATAACGCCCTTTATTCTTGGGTCATTTTTCAAGATGGGCTCGTAGTATTTTTTGGTAGCAAAAAATACATCGAATTTTTTTTCAAGTATTTCTATTACGCTTGTAGATAATACAACATCTCCGAGAGAACTCAATCTTATCACTATGACTTTCTTTCTCATTTACTTAAAGCTGTTTTTTATTTCAAGGAGAGATATTGCGATTAAGGGGATTATTACCGAAATTGCCCAGATTGACATTCTTATTCCAAGGAATTCGGGAGTATAGCACGAGTTGGGTTGGCATAGTACCGGATTATTCATTTGGTTTTGCTCTGATATAATGAGGAATATATCTGATACTGTTGCGGGTAGAACTGAAAACAGGGCAAAGACAGAAAATTTCTGTATGAAAAAGCTTATCAGGAAAGCTATCAAAGTTGTTATCAAGCTGTACCTTATTATGAGGCAGAGCTTGCACGGATTTTCACCCTGGAAGATTTGAACATAAAAGCTTCCAGCAACACCTGCGATACACAGAAAAATAGCCAGAATCTTCCTCCAATTTTTTCCTTGCATTTATAAATATTTTTCTCTTTATTCTGTGTTTATTTTATTTTTTCTGATCATTTTGGTAAAGAATTTCGGTAGATTATGGTGATGAACTGTTTTTTGAATTTTTCATATTTTATGATTAAAATTTTTTTGGAGCATTACTTTTTCTGAACGGGGTGGATTTCAAACGGGGTCAAAGTTTTTATTCCAAAATGAAGGTACATAATTGAAGGTAAAAGGAGAGTAATTCTAACATGAGCGGAACAGCAACAAAAAAGCGTGAGAAATTAGGAATAGGTCCAAAAGGCAAATTCACATATCTGAAAAAATATACCTTTTTAATTTTTGTCTTCTTTATTTTTCTCATTTTGATTTACAGAGATGGATTTTGCGAGATAGTGATAAAGTGCGCTACGATTTCTCCTAAGGATTCTCCATGGTCTGCCCTTGTGGAAAAAGCAAGCAAAGAAATCTCCGACGCTACGGGAGGTGAAGTAAGATTTGAGTGGTACACTGGTGGAGCTGCTGGAGATGAACCTGAGTTAGCCAAAAAAGTGAAAGAGGGAAAACTTGATTGTGCTGGACTTACAGGAAATGGAATATCATACCTTATACCACCTTTGAGAATACTTGAACTTCCTTTCCTGCTCAAAAATTACGCAGAAGTGGATTACATAAAAAAGAGGATGGAAAAGTTTTTCATCAATATCGCTCGTGATTACAACATGAAATTTCTGTGGGTAGCTGACCTTGGTTTTGTCTATATATTCTCTAATTTCCCTATCAACAAGTTAGATGATGTGAGGGGTAAAAGGGTATGGGTCTGGAAAGGGGACTATATGGCTGAATTCATCGGGAAAGTTTTATCGGAAGATTTCAAAATAAAACCATTCCCCATACCGATAGCCGATGTTAAAGGGAACCTGGATTCCTTAGAAATACTTTACAATACTCCTTATGCTTTGACTGTTTTGGGATGGGATAATTTTACAAAATTTATTTTAATTCCACACCTTAACTGGGCATTTGTTGCTATAATTTTCTCTAATCCCTCCTTCTCAAAAATTCCACCTCAACACCAAGGAAAGGTTGAAGAAATTTTAAAAAAATACCTTGATAACCTCACAAAGATGAATAGGGAATCAGATTTGAGAACTCTTGCTATGCTTGAGAGGAAAGGTATTTCAAAGATATCTTTGCCACCGGAAGAGGTAGATAGGGCAGAAAATCTATTTAGAGAAAAGGTGTGGGTTCCCCTGAAAGACAAGCTCTATCCTTCGTGGCTCCTCACACAGCTTCTCACAGAAATACAAGCTATGAGAGCAAAAGAGGGGAAGTAGGGTTTTGAATTCTTAAACTGGGTAGACGCCGTGTTTTCTTCGCATTCTAAGAACCTGTTTTTTCTCGGTAAGTTCTAATGCCCAGAAAAGAACTCTTTTTGTTTCTCTTGGGTCTATCACATCATCTATAAATGCCCATCCCGCTGGTTTTTTGATGTCTATATATGGTCTTATTGCTTCTGCCATCTGCTGAGCGAACTCTCTTGCCTCCTGCGGACTCATATTTTCAATTTGTTTTTTTGCGAATATAGAGACCATACCTTCAGGTCCCATTACAGATATTTCTCCTGTTGGCCATGCTACTATTATATCTGGGTCAAAGGATTTTCCACACATGGCATAGTATCCTGCCCCGTAAGCTTTTCTTATAATTACTGTGAATTTAGGGACTGACGCTTCTGCTACCGCGTGGATCATCTTAGCTCCATGTCTTATCAATCCATCTTTTTCTGTTTTAGATGAGACCATAAAACCTGGGACATCTGCGAGAAAAACTATTGGTATATTGAATGCATCACAGAGCCATATAAATTTTGCTGCTTTATCAGAAGCATTTACATCAAGAACTCCACCGTAAAACATGGGGTTATTAGCGACTATTCCCACAGGATAACCTCCGATTCTTCCGAATCCAACTATTATGTTTCTTGCCCATTTTGGTTTCAACTCGAAGAACTCGCCATCATCAACGATGAGGTTTATTATTTTGTGCATATCGTATGCTTGTTTTGGATTATCTGGGAGGACATCAAGTATTGAATCTGGTAAGAGCGCGAGAGGGTCTCCATCAAATTTCTTCCTCGGTGGTTTTTCTTCGTTTGAAGAGGGCATATAAGAAAGATAATCTCTCACTGCTTTGAGACAAGTCGGGTCGTCTGGATATTCATTATCTGCACAGCCGGAAATTTCTGTGTGTATTTTAGAACCACCTAAGTTTTCCTCATCTATTTCTTCACCTGTTACCATTCTCACAAGAGATGGACCACCGAGAGCCATTGAGCTTGTTCCTTTTACCATAAAGACGACATCTGCAAGTCCGGGTATATAAGCGGTTCCTGCGTAGCCAGGTCCCATCTGAGCACAGACGAGGGGTATAACACCTGACATAAGAGATTCTTCTTTGAAGAGCCATCCGGAGTTTGCGAAAAATGCTATTGCTTCACCGGCTATTCCACCTCCTATCGCCGCCGCTCCCGTTGGGGATACTCTTGCTCCACCGGAGTCTATAAGCCACACAAGAGGTATTTTAAATCTCAAAGATAGTTCTCTTATTCTTGTGCATTTATGTTCGTTTACGAAACCCATTGAACCACCTTTTACTGTGAAATCGTATGCTATACAGCCCACCCATCTACCGTCTATCTTTCCGAACCCTGTCACGACTCCATCTGCTGGTGTTCTTTCAGGTCCTGGCTCAGTCCCCAAAATTCCGATTTCAAAGAAGCTATCTTTATCAAAGAGAAGGTCTATTCTTTCTCTTACTGTGAGCTTTCCTCTTTCGTGTTGTTTTTTAATTTTCTCTTCTCCTCCCATCTTTTTGATTTCTGCTCTTAGTTTATGAAGTTCTTCCACAAGTTCTCTCATTTTTTGTCCCATGGCTTCAAACCTCCTTACCTTCTTTATATTTATTTCATTTTTATATCTTGATGTTCTGTTTTCTTAAAAACGAAAAGTTTAGATTTACACTTTTTATTTTCACATAAGGATTTTGAGTTTCGGTTTTTATTCTGATATTCTCTTGAATTCTTTTTATTCGTACGATGGGAGAGAGATTGTTATTTTTGTTCCTTTTCCTTCTTCTGATTCTACATCTATTTTTCCGTTGTGGAGTTCAATTATTTTCTTCACAGTGCTCATTCCAAGTCCCATACCTTTTGTTTTTGTTGTAAAAAACGGTATAAATATTTTCTGTTTTATATCTTCTGACATACCACAACCAGTATCTGAAAATTCGCATTTTATAAAGTTTTCGTCATCGTATGTTTTTACTGTGATGATCTTTTTGATTGATTTTTCAAGGCTTTCCGCTGCGTTCATTATTATGTTGAGAAAAGCTCTTTTCAAAAGGAATCTATCACCTTTTACAAAAATTTTATCAGAACGGTAATCTCTTTTTATCTCAAAGTCATAGCTGAATGTTTCATCTTTTATCTCCTCTATTTCTTTTATTGATTCTTCAATTATTGATTCTACATTTTCCTTTTTCAAATTTGCTGTTTTTCCCTTGATGAATATTGTTATGTTATCGAATATTGAGTTGATTCTATCAAGAAGTGATTTTATCGGCTTCATCTTTTCCTTATCAATATCAAGAGAGATTATTCTTGTTGTAAGGGCAAAGAGTGGATTTTTTATTTCGTGAGTGAGGAAAAGGAGCATATCCTTCATTCCTTCGTATTTTTCTTCAAGAAAGAGCTCCGGCATCTTCTCTCTTATCTTTTTGATGATAGTTGGTTCATCAATTATGAGAAAGATTTTTTTCTCACCCGATTGGAAGTCAAGAACGGTATATCTTTTTTCGTTTTCTAAATTTGGACTTTTTTCTGAAATTTCTATGTTATCGTCTCTTATGGTTATGTATATTTCCTGAGTGTTGGCTCTGTTTTTTACTTCTTCCTTCTCTTTTGACTTCACCATAATTTTTTAAAGGATAAATCTTTTTCTTTCTAAAAATGAGCTCACACATATTTGGGCAATCGCTGCTGTTGAGAGCATGGGAGGAACCTCAGTAGAATCAGGGAGAGCGCTCGTATCGCATATAAAGAGAGATTTTTCTCCAAAGACCCTTCCGGTAGAATCTACAAAACCTCTTTCTGATGTAAAGCTCATCGAACATCCACCTACTGGGAATAAACTTATCATCTCAATATAAGATGGTTTTATTTTTTCTATGTTCAAATTCTCCACATCTTCAACTTTTTCGAAAGATGGGATATTTCTTATGGGGTGTATTACCTCTCTTGCACCGCTGAAAATTAGGGCAAGCGATAACTGTTTTATAGCGAAGATGAATTTTGCAATATCTTCTCCTTTTAGGTTTGATCGCAGAACCAGTCCAAAAGGTGTCTTTACAAAAAATGACTCTCCTTCTTCTCTGAACCAAAAAAGTATTGTTTTAGCAAAAGGATATTTTTTTGATAATGACACAAGCTCTTTTCCTTCTGCTTGGGGTTTTAGTGATGACCATACTCCCGGGGCAAATCTCACTTCCTTTGCCGTTATCTCTTCTTTTTCAAATTCAATGTAATTTGATGAATCTATCTGGTTTTGTGGGGAGTTGAAGATACCTATTATAATTCCTGCTGGATTTATTTTAACTTTTTTCCCAAGAGTTTTTTCTTTGAAGTTTGAGTTCATAAGAATTTTTGTATTTCCGTATGGTCCAGCACATAGGAAAACCGCTTTCGCTTCTGCAAGAAAGTTCGCCTTTGTGTTCCCAAACTCATCTTTCACTTTTCCTTCAAGAAACCATTTTCTATTCCTGTAAATCCTTTCTACTTCAAAACCAACATATAAATTTGCTCCAAAATGCACAGCGTACTTTACAAACTTTTCAAGTGGAAGAATTTTCTCTCCTGTTATCAGGTTGATTTTATCTCCTTCAAGTTTTCTGAAATTTTTATGTGGCAAGCCAAGATAGTTTGAGATCTTCTCTATTATATTGCTTTTTGAGTTATTTTCACCTTTTGCTCTTGAATTTATTATTTCTTCTGCAAGTTTAACCGCGTCATCAAACATTATGTCTTTTGTTGATATTCCATGATATTTTCTCCATTTCTCTTTCGTTTTGTCTCCCATTCTTTCAAAGATTGAAAAAGATAAATTGGCAAGACCTCCAACACCTCTCCCAAATAGAGCATTTGTGTTTGTCAGACCAGAAACGGGAAATAAAGATAGCATTTCCGAACTCTGAGCGAGGTATATAGATGGAAAATCAGTATCTTGAAAGTAACCTTTCTCAAGAATTGAAACAGAAATATCTTCTCTCGACAATCTTTCAGCAATCATGCACGCGGATACTCCAGAACCAACTATTATGACATCTGAAACTATTCTGATATCTCTTCTTATGAATTTGCCAAACCTTATTCTTTCTATATCCCATTTTATTTCTCCTGAACCTTCAAACTTTATTTCCTGTGGTTCTGGCGGGAACTCCCACTCTATTTTTGGAATGTCATAAATTATTGGTTTTCCGTCAGATGAAAATCCGACTTTGTGGTTCCCGAAAGCATCCCAGAAAGAAAGAGTTGAGACAAATCTCAAAATTCTGAAGGTGTTCTGAATTATCTTTTTCTCTGATTTTGACATTCTGAGTATTACTCTTTGTGTTCTGTATTCGTCAAGAGAAAGGAAGTCCCCTCCCTCTGAGAAAAATGAGTATATATCAAGAAAGTGAAGGCATATCTGAATTATATTTCTTTTTTTCTCGTCCCCACTTTTTAAAATCTGCAGGAGAATCTGAATTTGCTTCTCAATTGTTTCTATCTCTTCTTCTTTTCTAGGGAAGTCAAAAGGAAAGACGAATCTTGAAAATTTTCTGAGCTTGGCTATATCTCTTTCTGTCATCTATTTTTATTTTAACAATTTTCAAGTTTGCGGCTTGATAGGTTCAGATACTACCATACTGTGAATATAATTTTGCAATCCTGGTCTAATATGAATTTTCTTTTTATGTTAGTTTTGGTTTCTGGTGGTGAGAGTTCTATCTGAATGACGGTTTTTCCAGAAAATCTTTCTCCGTATCCTTTTTTACAATCATCGTATGCTTTTTTCATTGCCTTCACATCATCTTCAATTCTTTGGGAAAGGTAGGGTAGCGGAGATAATTTTGATACCTGAAAAGCAAAGAGGATCAAAGAACTTGTGAGAAGGAGCGACATAGAGATCAGTGCGAATGCACTTAATTCCTTGCGAAAAATATCTTTCAATTGAGATAAAGAATTTTTGAATTTCTCTTTCATATGAGAAAAGACCTGAAAAGTTTGTCAAATGTTTCTATAAACTCCATATTTTCATTTTCACCTTGCCACCAGAACCAGTCGCTTCCTTCGGCTGGGAGAATACTTTCAGTTTCATATCCTTTTTTCATTTTTGCTTTCGCAAGCTCTTCCCAGTATCTATTTTTCTTTTCATTGCCTATCCATTTTAAGAACGTTCCGTCTATCCAGCTTCCCGCCTTCACATAATCTATAAATATTATTGGGTTATTTTCAAGGTATTCTATCTCATCAAGTTTTACTGTTTCTATCCATTTTTCTTTCTCTATTGTTGAGTAGAGGTTTTCAAGGAAGAACTTTCCGTTTTCAGGATAGTATTCCCAGCAGTTTTCTCCGTCAAGTATAACAGAAACAATTGGAGAGAAATCTATGCTATCGTATATTCTTTTGAGATGTGAGATGAAGTCCTCTACTGCTTTTTTCTGGTCCCAGCTGTGGTAAGAGAAGCTTATAAGGTCGCTGAGATGAGAATCTCTGAAAAGGGCAAAAATTCTGTCTCTGAAAACGAACCTTGAGTATATTTTTTCTCTTCTTTGCTCTTTTGTTGAGTTGAAAAAGATCTTTTCATCTGTTGCGACAACTTTGATGAATTCGCTGGCTACCTCAAGGAATTTGTTGCTTACTGCTCCTTCTGAGGGCCAGAAAGAAAACGGTTTCTTACCGAATATATTTTCAAATTTCACTACCGCTTTTTTTATATGCAGAACTGCGTCTTTTTCGAACAAGAACCTATCTATGCTTGGAAGATTTATGTTTGGAACTGCTTCGCGTGCGGATTCAATATCAAGCAAAAGCGGAGTTATAGGGTGGTAATAGGGAGATGTAGATATTCCTATCTTCTCACTATCTTTTGCTTTTTTGTAGCTCGGTATTATCTTTGATATATGCTTTTTTATTTCTTTGAGAAAAGATGCAATTTCATCTTCTCCGAAGTTATTTTCTTTTTCTTCAAGTGCTTTTATTATTTTGCTCTCTGATAGTATGTTTCCACACCAAGAAAGGGTATATATTACTGCAATATCTCTTTCGCTTTTTGCTTTTGTGATTTTATCTTGAACTTTTGCAGAAAGAAGGGGAGAAAGGGATTTTAACAAACTTTTCAGGAAATCTGAGTCCTGTCCACTATGTTGATTTTTTATGATTTCAATCAATCTGCATTTTATTTCGCTCTTCCCATCTATTACTTCTGTGTATTTTTCTATCTGCTCGAGTAGAACGGGGGTTAGGTTGAAGTTCACTTTTATATCAAATCTTTCTGCGAATTTGAGCATGTCAAGATAATCTTTTATTGAGTGAAGAAGAGTCCAAGGGAGTTCAAAGGTTTTTGATTTGGGATTGATGTAAAGTGGCTGATGCATATGCCACAAAATGACAAGATAAAGTTTTTTCTCTCTCATGGATATTTTTTTTTCTTTTTTTTTTTCTAATCTTCTTTTTGTGAATCTACCTTCAGCATATTGATGTAGAATTTTTCTGTGTACTCTTTTAGCATTCTTCTTGATGAGAATTTCGGTAGAATTGATTTTATTGATTCTTTCATTTTTTTGACCCATCTGACAGGTATTCCTCTTTCATCTCTTTCGTAGTAGAGCGGGACTATCTCGTTTTCAATTATATTATATATTTCTTCTGCGTGTTTTTTATCTATTTCTTCTCTTGGGGCATCTGGATTTTCTTCTCCGAATATCCAGCCGTTTTTTCCGTTATAACCTTCTGGCCACCATCCATCTGATACAGAGAGGTTTAGAACTCCGTTTATTCCGGCTTTCATGCCACTTGTTCCGCTGGCTTCAAGGGGAGGTAAGGGATTGTTAAGCCATACATCAGCTCCTCTTACAAGGTAGTGAGCTAATTCCTCGTCATAATCTTCTATGAAAGCTATTCTTCCTTCAAAATCTGGGTTTTTCGCAAATGAAAATATTGTCTGAATTGCTTTCTTTCCTTCAAGGTCTGCTGGATGAGCTTTTCCTGCAAATATAATCTGGACAGGTCTTGATGGGTTTGTAAGAATCTTTTTTAACCTCTGCGGGTCGGAAAAAATCAGAGTTGGTCTTTTATATCCTGTCATTCTTCTTGCAAAGCATATTGTGAGTATATCTGGCTCAAGAAATATACCTTCTGCCACCAGAACTGTCGGATGCGTTTTATCTTTCAGCCAACTATCTTTCGCTCTGTCAATTATATGATTTATCATTTTTTCTTTATTTTCCATATGAGCATACCAAAGCTCGTCATCTGGAATGTCATCTATAAGCGACCATATTCTTTCATCATCTACGAGGTCTGCCCATGAAGGGGTGAGGTATTTATCAAGGAGTTTTCTTATGAAGGCGCAAAGCCAAGATGGAATATGCACTCCGTTTGTCACATAATCTATCTTCTTCTCTTCTTTTTTGAACTCATCAAAGAGAGGTTTCCATATCCTCTTTGTTGTTTCAAGATGTTTTTTGCTGACAGCGTTGATATTTTTAGCTATTTTCATTCCCATAACTGTTGTATTGAATCCTTCTGATGGGTTTTGAGGATTCACTCCAAGCTCAAGAATTTTTTTGATATCTATTCCCAAATCTTTCAGGAAGTAAAGATGTTCTTCTACCATATAGAACGGATAGATATTTACCGCTGTTTGGAGTGGGGTATGAGTGGTAAAAAGAGAAATTTGTCCTACTGCGTCCAGTGCTTCTTTGAGAGGCATTCCGCTTTTGACAAATTCTACTGCCTGAGCCAAAAGGGCGAAGACAGGATAATCTTCGTTTATATGGAGAATTCCTATTTTTTTCCCGAGAGATTTGAGCAGAGCTATTCCTCCGAACCCGAGAACAAATTGCTGTTTCAATTTGAGTTCTTTATCGGAGACATAAAGACGAGATGAAATATCTCTATTCCAGGGAGAATTTTCTTCTATGTTTGTATCGAGGAGGAAAAGCGTTGTTTTTCCAACTTCAACTTTCCAGATGCCGCAGTAGATCTTTTCGTCTTGTGAATAATCTATTGATATTTTGAACCAGTTTCCTTTCTCGTCTTGAAATTTTTTTGCTGGCATTACATCTTTTGAATTGTTAAGGAAAATATCTTCCTGCCATCCGTCCTCTCTTATCTTCTGCCTTACATACCCCTGCGGATACATAAAACCTATTCCTATCATAGGTAGTCCAATATCAGAGGATTCTTTAAGTATATCTCCGCTCAAAAATCCCAAACCCCCGGCGTATATGAGGAGAGATTGGTGAAGTCCGTATTCCGCTGAGAAGAATATAACGTTTTTATCTTTGAAAAGAACTGTGTAGTTTGTTATTCTTTCAAGGTATTTTTTGAACTGGCTATATGTGAAGTTCAAAGTATTTACAAATTTTTTATTTTCAAGTGCCTTTTCTATCGCGTCTTCATTTTTCAAAAAAGCCAGTGGATTTTCTTTTGATTCCTTCCAGATTATCTCATCTATCATTTTGAAGAGTTTTTTTGCTGGGGGATTCCAAGTCCACCACAGATTATAAGCCAGCTCTCTGAGTTTTTCCTTCAACTCCTCTTTCTCCTCTTTTGACAATTTAAATCTTTCTTCCATTTATCTTTTAATTTTAAGAAAAGTGGGTCAGCAATACTGCTAATTTGGGAAAATTGCAGGTGAGATTTAAAATTAGCAGAGCGAGTTTTTGGTTCAGGATTTTTTATATTTAATTTGCTCTATAATAGATTACCTGATACAATTTGTGCTTTTTCTCTTATATGTTCTGGAAGTTCAAGGTTCAAAGATAGGGCGAGAGCCCAATCTTTTTTATAATCTTGTCCTGGTGTTGTGAGGTAATTTCCGACCATAAGGTCATCTGCTCCTGCTTTTATCACCCAATCCTGTTTATCTCCAAAAACAACTTCTCTTCCGCCTGCAACCTTTATCTGCTTTGATGGATTTACAAATCTCATCATAGATATGCACTTTGCAGCTTCGTCGGGATGCATAACAGGGATACTCTCAAGAGGAGTTCCCGGTCTTGGGTTAAGGAAGTTGATGGGAATTATTTTGGGGTCTATTTTTTTCAGCTCAAAAGCTATATCAACTCTATCTTCATTTGTTTCACCCATACCGAATATACATCCACAGCAAACACCTATTCCGTTTTCTTTTAGGATTTTTATTGTTCTCAATCTGTCTTCATAGGTATGGGTCTGGCAGATTTTCGGGAAGTATCTCGGGGATGTCTCTATGTTGTGGTTTGAGTGAGATACACCTGCGTCTTTGAGTTTTTGAGCTTGCTTTTCTGTGAGTTCTCCTAAAGTTGCGTCTGGCTCTATTCCGGGAACTTTTTTTCTTATCTCAATTATCATTTCGCATATTATTTCTACTTCTTTATCTGTTGGACCGCGACCGGATGTGACTATTCCGAACTTTGTCGCTCCCATCTCATACGCCTCGCGTGCTTTTTGAACCACAACTTCAACCGGTAAAAGTGGGTACCTCTGTATCTTTGTTTTCCATTTTGTTGACTGCGCGCAGAACTTGCAATCCTCTGGACACAGACCGCTTTTTGCATTCACTATTGCGCAAAAGTCAATTTTGTTCCCTCTGAACTTCTCCCTTATCATCGTCGCACACTCAAAAAGTACCTCTATCTTCTCTGATGGAAAGTTCAATATAAACATAGCTTCCTCTCTTGTTATCTCGGAGCCCTCAAGAACCTTTTTCGTCATCTCTTTCAGTTTCTGCTCGTATCCATCTTTTACTAATGTTTGGGGATTCATATCAGTCATATTTTTCTTTCCTTTGTAAACCTTAAATTTTTTTCAGGAAACTTTCTCATAAACTACATCTCGGAAAATCAAGAATCAGAATAAAGAATTTTTAATATCCTGATTATGTCAAAGGGAGGACTTTTTTCTTTTCTGCTTCTATTCATTTTTTTATCATGCGCTAAGAAAGAGGAGAAGAACATAAAATCAGAAGGGGTTTTTCAGGATGGTGATAGGTTTGTTTTTATGGCTTCATACGATGAATCTTTTGCTCCTGAAAAATCAATAAGAGTTTTTGCGGTCGGACACAAGTTTGATATAGAAGACCTCGAGAGTGAGGAAAAATTCCGGGCGTCATACGAGAAGTTCATGCAGTTTATAAAACCTTATTTTTCTAAAAAATACCAAAACGTTGTTGTTTTTGAAGAGCACGCAGGACTACCTTTGATTTTCTTCGGAGAGAAAGGTAAGGAAGCGAGAAAACTTTCTACATTATTTGGAGCAGTACCTTTGGTATCTCAAAAATGGGCAAATGCGATAAGTTACTACATCCAAACTTTTCCGGAAATCTCAACTATGCTTGGGAGACAGATATTTTTAGCTCTTACAGATACGATGTGGAGAATTTTTTTCAACACATTTTCATATTTTGCGAAAAACTATGGGGTATGGGTGGTCTCATGTCAGGATTCACCATATCCTTATATTTCAAAGGAGAACGAAGGTAATATTTCTGACTTTGTAGATGACCTTGTGCAGAGCGAATTTTTCTACAAAGCTACAACATCAGATGTATGGAATTCATGCTTTATTTTTTCGCCGGAGGGTGAAATAGTTCATCAGACAAAAAAGGTTAATCTTGTCCCCACCGAAGTTGAGCTTCTCAATCTCTCCTCTGGGAAATATGGAGAATTATCTGTTTTCAGAATTCTTGGGACTGAAATTGATTTATGTATAGGAATAAGTTTAGACGCTTTTGTTCCTGAATATATTTACGAGCTTGATAAGAAAGGTTGTGATGTTTTTCTTCAACCTGATGCGAACTCTGGCGCTTGGGCTACTACTGGCGGGCTCGGATACTGGCAACCTCTTGAGTGGCTCGGCTCAACCATGGGTAGCATACAGCAGAACTACTACATCGGCTGCACAAACCCTCATAAAGCGCTTTTTTTAACCGGAGAGAAAAAGTGTGAATTTCAGAAAATCCAGATAAAGCAAAAAAGCATAAAGTATAACGTAAATCCTATGATGGTTGGAAATCTTTTTGATATATCTTTTGACGGGCAGACGGCGATAACAGGTAGAGATAAAAGAGCAAAAAGAGACATAAATTACGTCGGACTTTTACCTCTTGATAAACTCACATACGGAGAAAAAGGAGAAATAATGTTTCCAGATGGTGGTTTTATTGTTCTTGGTCCGTGGACATTTGACCTATCAGGTTATAGCGTAGAGGAGCAGATAAAAAGAGCAGAAGAACTTCAAAAAACACTTCAAGCAGGAGGAGAAAACGAAGGGAAGTATATCTCATCAATAATATCAGCAGATATAACTTTGGGTGATTGATTTTTCAAAGGTAATACATAAAAAGGTTGAAAAGTACTTTTGAGAATATCTTTACATCTTTTATTTTTATATGTTCTTTATCTGTGTGAGATTGTTCAAGGTTTCCGGGACCGAACACAACACATGCGATATTTGCTTTGTGGAACTCCGATGCTTCTGTCCACGAAGGCATAACTCCTCTCAGAGGAGCTAATCCTTCTTTCAAAAATGCCTGTTCCAATCTTTTTACGAGTTTCCCCTTTTTGAAGATCAAGTATTCCTCAATGTCTATAATTTTGAAGTTTATTCTGGTTTTTTCAAACATTTTTGATTCAGATTTTATTATCTCTTTTATCCTGCTTTCGAGCCATGATTTTTTTTCTCCTTTTTTCATTTTTATTTCAACGAGGGATTTTGCGTTTTTTGGAACTGCGTAGTATCTCCATCCCCCGCTTATTTCTAGCAGATTAGATTTTCTCTTCAAATCTTTTTCTATTTTTTCAATTATGCGAAAGAGTATTTTTATGGGATTTTGGTATTTTTCAAAAAATGAAGCGTGTGCTGAAAGATTTGTTTCAACCTCTAACTCAAACTCAAAAGAGCCCTCTTGTTCTGTACATATTTTAAGTTCTGTGGGTTCAAGAACTATCATCTCTTTCAATCTGCCAAGATGCTCTATCAGTTTTTTTACTCCGTATGCAGACCATTCCTCTTCATCTACTGTAAACGCCAAAAAGACCTTGGGAAGATTTTTTGTGATCTTTTTGTAGTGATATAAAGATAAGATTAGTCCAGCTATTGAGCCCTTGTTATCTGAGCTTCCTCGTCCATATATTATACCATTTTTTTCATATGGCAAGAAAGCATTCCCCATTCCAAGAGCAGGAACAGTGTCAACATGTGCACATATTCCCACCTCTCCTTCTCCGCATACGAGATTATATCGTTCTTTTTTTCTTCTATCAATAAAGATTTTTTTTGTTTTATAACCGATGTCAGAGAGAACAGAGTTGAGAAATTCTAAAATTTCTCCTTCATGACCTGATACGCTCCTTATTCTTATAAGCTTTTTGAGAAGGGATTTTATTTCCAGCTCATCTATCATTTTACTCAATTATTTTTTGGATTTTTGAGAGTGAGGATCTCAGGGGAATTTCAAGCTTTAAAACCGCCGATATAACTTTTTTGAAATCAACACCTGTTTTTATTCCCGAGTTTTCAAACATAAAGATAAGATCTTCTGTTGCAACATTGCCAGAGGCACCGGGAGCGAATGGACACCCTCCAAGTCCACCCGCTGAACTATCAAAAATTCTTATTCCGAAATCTCTGAAAGCTATAAAAGAGTTCAAGAGAGCCATTCCGTATGTGTTATGGAAGTGAAGGGCAATCTTATCTCGGCTGAACTTCTTCAAGAGCAAAGAAAGAAGTTCTGAAACATCTTTTGGAGAACCTCTGCCTATTGTATCGCCAATAGAAACCTCATCTACGCCAAGCTCAAATAACCTTTCAGCTACATATATGACTTTCTCTGGTTTTATTTTTCCTTCAAAAGGACACCAGAATGCGGTTGAAATATAAGCTCTCACTTCAAATTTGCATCTTTTTGCTTCTTCAATAACTGGCTTTATCATTTTGAAAGAATCTTCTACTGTTGTATTTATGTTTTTCAGGTTGAAAGTATCTGATGCTGCTGTGAACACCGCTATTTTTTCTGGTCTTTTTGACTCTGGAAGATTCATCATCCTCTCAAACCCTTTCATATTCGGTATTAGGACAGAAAATTTCACATTGTTTTTTTTGTTAATCATAAGGAGCAGGTTATCTGTATCTTTCATCTGGGGGACTGCTTTTGGAGAGACAAAAGAGCCGACCTCTATTTCATCAACGCCGGTTTCACAGAGGGATTCTATAAGTTCTTTTTTCTTCTCTGTTGTGAGTATTTCTTTTTCGTTTTGAAGTCCATCTCTTGGCGATACTTCTACGATTTTGATTTGTTTTTCTTGTTTCACTGGCAGGTGTTTTTTTGGTGTGCCTGGCGGGACTTGAACCCGCGACCTCCGGATCCGGAGTCCGGCGTTCTTCCGCTGAACTACAGGCACATAAATCTAAAAAATTTATGGCTTCCCCATAGGGTAGTATAAAAATCCCATTTCTCTCACTTTTTTTGGGTCAAAAATATTTCTTCCATCAATTATTATGCGAGTCAGCATAAGTTCTTTTATTTTGTTGAGGTTTGCATTTTTGAATTCATCCCAATCTGTTATTATTGCAATTGCGTGAGCACCTATTACCGATTCCTCAAGAGAGTTAGCGTAATGAACTCTGTCTGATGGTGGAAATATTTTTTTTGTGTTCTCCATAGCTTTTGGGTCGTATAGAGAAAGGAATGCACCTTCGTTGAGAAGTATGGGAATTATTTTGAGTGCGGGAGATTCTCTTATATCGTCGGTGTTCGGCTTGAAGGAGAGCCCCCACACAGCGATCTTTTTTCCTTTTATGACCCAGAGAGCGTCTTTTACTTTCTTGATGAAAACCTCTATTCTTCTTTCATTCACTCTGTATGCTTCTTTGAGTATTGAGAAATCAACTTGTAGGTCTTCTGCCATTTTTACGAATGCCTTGACATCTTTTGGGAAGCAGCTCCCTCCCCAGCCCAATCCCGCTTTCAGGAAACTTCTCCCTATTCTTTTATCAAATCCCATACCTTCTGCTACTAAATCTACATCTATTCCCACCTTCTCACAGAAATCTGCCACCATATTTATGAAGGATATTTTGAGAGCTAAAAAAGAGTTTGAAGCATGTTTTATTGCCTCTGCGGTCTTCACGTCTGTTATGATTTTCGGGCATTTAAAATCATCATCGTTGTATATCTGGAGCAATATTTCCTTTGCCTTTTCTGAATTTACCCCTATGACTATTCTATCTGGATTGAAAAAGTCGTGAATTCCAGAACCTTCACGTAAAAACTCTGGATTAGATGCAACATCAAAATTTGCTTTCGGATTGTAAAGTTTTATTGTTCTTTCTATCCATTCTGCTGTTCTTATCGGTACGGTGCTTTTTTCCACGATGAGTTTGTAATCGGTAATAAATCTTGCGAGTTCAATTGCGCATGTTTCAACATATGACATATCGGGCTTCCCATCTTGTGAAGAAGGAGTTCCAACGCATATGAAAACAACCTCACTTTCAGGATATATATCTTCTGCTCTATCTGTGAAATTAAGGTTTTTACCGAGGTTATTTTTTATGAGTTCTTCTAATCCGGGCTCGTAAATTGGACTTTTCCCTCTGTTGAGTTCTCTTATTTTTTCTTTATCTTTATCGTAGCATATCACAGTGTGTCCGAGTTCAGCAAGGGATGACGATGTGACGAGTCCCACATATCCAGCTCCAACGACTCCAATCTTGAACTTTCTTTTCTCCATATTTTGAGATTTTAAATTTTAATGATTTTTGTTTTTATCTTTCAGATGGTTTTTTCATCAATCGTAATTTTTTATGTTTTTGATTAAAAATATTTATTGTAGTTGTCTTTATTTTTTTTCTTCTTAAAATTTTTTTATTTCCGAAAAATAAAAACTATGGAGGGGAACAAAAAAATAGCACTCGTTGTAGATGATTCGGAGATAGTAAGGAAGATAATTTCAAATATGGTGAGAAAGCTTGGTTTTGAACCAGTAGAGGCGGTTGATGGAATAGACGCAATAGAAAAATCGCTCGAGCATGATGTAAAACTCTTTGTCGTTGATATAAACATGCCAGGGCTTGATGGCATTTCGTTTGTGAGAAGGTTGAGAAAGACCGCAAGATATAAAGATTCACCTGTTGTAATTGTTTCTACTGAGGCAGGAGAGAAAGATATGCAGATCGCCTTTGAAGCAGGAGCTGATCTATATTTTACTAAACCCGTAAAAATAGACATGTTTTTATCAAAGGTAGGTAATCTCCTAAGGTTAAAAGGTATAGAATAGATTTCAGATTTTAAGCCAAGAATTTTTTCACTTATTCTTTTAAATGAAATTTCCTGAATTTTAGATATGGTTTCAGGTTTTTATTATTATGTTGTTCTTATTTAGCAATTTATTTTCTATTTAGTGTGTATTTTTATTTTTTTGTATGAAAAGGTTTTAGAAATTAATTTTTTATCATAGCAAAACAAAAAGGAGGTAAAATATTATGGCAAAACCTAAGTTTGAAAGGAAGAAACCTCACGTAAATATAGGGACAATAGGGCATGTAGACCACGGAAAAACCACTCTTTCTTCTGCCATAACAAAAGTTCTATCTCAGCACGGTTTAGCTCAGTACTTGCCTTATGAAGCAATAGATAAAGCGCCCGAAGAAAAAGCAAGAGGGCTGACCATAAACATATCTCATATTGAATACGAGACAGAAAAGAGACATTATGCTCATATTGACTGCCCAGGACATGCCGACTATGTCAAAAACATGATAACAGGAGCAGCTCAGATGGATGGTGCAATACTGGTCGTTTCAGCCACAGATGGAGCGATGCCTCAAACAAGAGAACACATTCTCCTTTCAAGACAGGTTAATGTCAAAAAAATCGTTGTCTTCATAAACAAAATAGATGATGTTGATGACCCCGAGATAGTGGACCTCGTTGAAGCTGAGGTCAGAGATTTGCTCTCAAAATACGGATACCCCGGAGATGAAATACCCGTTATCAGAGGAAGTGCTCTCAAAGCGGTTCAATGTGGATGTGGAAAAAGAGAATGCCAGTGGTGTGGAAAAATATGGGAACTTCTTGATGCTGTTGATTCGTATATAGAAGAACCCATAAGAGATGTAGATAAACCATTCCTTATGCCCATAGAAGATGTTTTCCTGATTCAGGGAAGAGGAACAGTTGTTACAGGAAGAGTTGAAAGAGGAGTTCTAAAACCGGGGGAAGAGGTGGAAATAGTAGGTGGTTCAGACAGACCTTTGAAGACAGTTGCCGTATCTATTGAAATGTTCAGGAAAATTCTTGACGAGGCACTTCCAGGAGATAACGTAGGAATTCTTCTGAGGGGTGTATCAAAAGAAGAGGTCTGGAGGGGTCAGGTCGTTGCAAAACCCGGAACAATCAAACCTCACAAAAAGTTCAAAGCAGAGGTTTATGTCCTCACAAAAGAAGAGGGAGGAAGACATACTCCGTTTTACTCTCACTACAAACCCCAATTTTATATAAGAACCGCTGATGTTACCGGAGAGATAATATTGCCAGAAGGAGTTGAAATGGTTATGCCAGGAGATAATGTTAACCTCACAGTTGAACTTATAGAATATGTGGCTATAGAAAAAGGAATGAGGTTCGCTATAAGAGAGGGAGGACGAACAGTAGGCGCTGGGGTTGTGACAGAAATCATTGAATAAACCTAACGGTTTTGTGAATAAGCTATGGAAAGGGAACCAATAGAACTTGAATGTTCAGAGTGTCAGAGGAGAAACTACTCAACGACAAAAAATACAAGAAAGAAAAAAGAGAAATTACAGGTTAGAAAATATTGTAAGTGGTGCAGAAAACATACAATTCACAAGGAAGTTAAATAAATCAAAAAAATCAAAGAAAGATTGAAAAATTATTAATATCAAAATTAGTGAGGTAGGTCCGTAGCTCAACAGGTAGAGCATCGGATTCCAAATCCGAAGGTTGCAGGTTCGAGTCCTGCCGGACCTACCCGCATAAATTCAATCTAATTTATGGAAAAAATAAACAAATTCGTGAGTGAATCAGTAAGTGAGCTGAAGAAAGTGGAATTCCCAAAAATTGATATAGTGAGAGCAACTACCCTTTCGGTTATCGCTATGGTATTTATTGTATCCGGCATTATCGGAGTGATTGATTTTGTATTTTCAAGAATTTTCAAACTGATATTCTGAATTTAAACCGCGGAAAGGAAGGAAAAAAGTATGGTGATAGAAGTAGACGAATTCACAAACGGTAAAAACGAGGAGTTAGAGAGTGAAAAAACAAGTGATGAAAAGAGTGCGGAGTCAGCCCTTACATCACCAGAAGAAGAAAAAGCTAAGTGGTGGGTGATAAGAGTAAGAAGCGGGAAAGAGGACTTCGTCAAAACCGAAATTGAAAAACTCAAGAAAGAAGACCCAAGAATAAAAGAGGTGTTTGTACCAGAGGAAGATGTTAAAGTGAAGAAGAAAACAAAGGAAGGAGAAAAAGAAATCGTAAAAAAAAGAAAAGTTATTTCTGGTTATGTCTATGCAAAAATGGAACTTGACGAACTCCTTTGGGATAAGATAAAGAAGATTCCAAATGTTGTTGCTCTTATAGGTGAAAGAGGAATTCCATCCCCGATAACTTATGAAAAAGTTGAGAGTTTGAAATCTAAATCAGTAGGTGGTGAGCTCGGGAAAATTTTCAGCATATCAATAGGTGATAGAGTGAGAATAAAGTCAGGTCCTCTGAAGGGATTTGGTGGGATAGTTGAATGGGTGAATGAAGATAAAACGAAGGTCAGAATTCTCATATCTATCTTCGGGCGACAAACCCCTGTTGAAACAGAAATAGAGCACCTAGAAAAAGAAACATAAAAATTTTTCTGGATTTTTCCAAATACTGATGGATATTTTGCTCAAAGGTATAATTCATGATGCTATATTTGCACCTTCTGGACTTGTATATCTTCTTTATAGCTACCTCAATAAAAGTTCCAGACCAAGGATAAAAAGATGGATTAAAACAAGGTCAAAATCTGTCTTAAAGATTGAAAAAGCAGATATAATAATTCACTCGTCTTCTCTGGGAGAGACAAAAAATTCTCTTATCTTCTCTGAACTGATAAGAGATAAGTTGCATAATGATGGTTTAAAACCTCATATAGCTCACACGGTATTTACTGAAACACCATTTGAAACTTTCAGGAATGTTTATGTTATACCAATACCTCTTTTTTCGTTCCTTGTAAAGTTCATTCCGAGCTCTCTGAAACTTCTTATATTCTACGAGAAAGACATCTGGTCAGGATATATAATTTCCGCAAAATATAAAGGAAGCAAAATCGGTATAGTAAGCGGGAAAATTTCCAAAAGGTCATCAGAACTATATAGAAAATTTCGGATGAGAGAAATTTTCTCTTATGTGGATTTTGTATTTTCTGCGGGAGATGAATTTACAGAAAGGTTCAAGTATGCTGGATTCAAGAATGTCCAATCATCTGTTGACCTCAAAAATCTTATATTTATCAAAAACTACAATTTCACAAGTGATAGATATAAAAAGCACAAAGCAATAGTGGGAATATCACTGAGAGGGAATGAGGAGGTAGAATTTCTTCTGAAAACGAGAGAAATTCTGAAAGATTACGCTCTTTTTATAGCTCCACGACACGATTTCGAAGGAACAAAAAAGTTCTTGATGGGAAAAGGCATAGATTTTATAAGCTTGACTCATATTTCAGATTATACTTTGAGAAGTATTTTAAGCGAGAGGAAAACAAAAGTTTTTCTTATTGAAGGATACGGTATGATAGATAAAGTGCTTCCTTATGTGAGCTTTGCTTTTGTAGGGGGAACAATACTTCCTTTTGGAGGACATAATGTTCTTGAACCGATATCTTTTGGTCTTCCCGTAGCAGTGGGAGAGAATCTGTGGAATATAAAAGATAAAGACGAGCTTACCCAAAGTGGTGTTATGTTTGTGGTGAAGTCGCCGGAGGAATTTGCAAGCATAATAAAAAAGGGAGTTGATAGGCAGAAAATTTTAGGTTATGTGGAAAGAAAGAGGAGTAGAGCAGAGCAGGAGTTGGGAAAGATATATAGTAAGATAAAGGAGGTTTTAGGTGAGAAATTTGTTTGAGCCGACGGCGGGATTCGAACCCGCGACCTGCGCATTACGAGTGCGCCGCTCTACCACCTGAGCTACGTCGGCAAAAACACAAAAAATAAAAAATAAAACCTTCTTGACTGAAAAACATTTTTATAAGAACTCTCTCGGGTCAGCAATAAATCCGGCTATCGCAGACGCAGCAGCAACCAAAGGACTTGCAAGATGAGTCCTTCCCCCTCTGCCCTGTCTCCCCTCGTAATTCCTGTTTGATGTGCTAACGCACCTTTCGCCGGGAGATAGTATATCAGCATTCATTCCAAGACACATTGAACAACCTGAATTTCTCCACTCAAACCCTGCTTCTTTGAATATTTTGTCAAGTCCCAATCTTTCTGCTTGATACTTTACCATTTGCGAACCGGGAACCACCATAGCTCTAACATGCGGAGCTACCTTCCTTCCTTTCACTATCTTTGAAGCTAAAATAAGGTCCTCAAGACGAGCATTAGTGCACGAACCTATAAAGACCCTATCTATCTTTATGTCTTTTATTTTTGTTCCGGGTTTTAAACCCATGTACTCAAGAGCCCTTTTTGCATGTTCTCTTTCAACCTTATCTTCAAACTCTTCTGGGTCTGGCACCTTACCATCTATATCAACGACCTGCGATGGTTTTGTCCCCCATGTTATCTGAGGTTTCAATCCAGTTATATCAAATGTAAATTCTTTATCAAATTTAGCTCCTTCGTCTGTCTTCAGTGTTTTCCAGTATCTTACAGCTTCTTCAAAATTCTCGGGAGAATAAATTCTCCCTCTGAGGTATTCGAATGTTTTTTCATCGGGAGCGATTATTCCTGCTCTTGCTCCCCCCTCAATTGTCATATTGCAAAGCGTCATTCTCTCCTCAATGCTCATTTCACTTACAACATCTCCCTGATATTCTATAACATATCCTGTTCCCCCTGTCGTTCCGATTTTACCTATGATAAAAAGGATTATATCTTTTGATGTTATGAATTTTTCTCTTTTGCCTTTTATTTGTATTCTCATTGATTTTGGTTTTGCGAGCCAAAGACATTGCGTAGCAAGGACATGTTCAACTTCACTCGTTCCTATACCAAATGCAAGAGCTCCAAAAGCCCCATGCGTTGAAGTATGGCTGTCTCCACATACTATCGTCATGCCCGGTTGGGTAAGCCCAAGCTGTGGACCTATAACATGAACTATTCCCTGAAAAGGACTGAAAATATCAAAGAACTTTATCCTGAAATCTCTTGTGTTTTTTCTAAGGGTTTCTATCTGCATAGCTGATGTGGGATCGCTTATATTATCTCTTGGCTCATCTGTTGGCACATTGTGATCTACGACAGCAAAAGTGAGGTCTGGTCTTCTGACCTTTCTTTTTTTCAATCTCAATCCTTCAAAGGCCTGCGGACTTGTCACCTCATGAACGAGATGCAAATCAATATAAATAAGGTATGGATCCCCTTCTTTTTCAGGTGGTATCACTACGTGTTCGTTCCATATTTTCTCAAAGAGAGTTTTGGCTCCCTTCATAGCTTTTTAATTTAGCTTTTTTGTTTTTGAGTTTTGAGAAAACCAAAAATATGCAACAGCTTTATGAAATTCGCAGGGAATTCTGAAAATAAAATCAAAGATTAAAATTATATTTGTGAGGGATGAGTTAGAGAAGACCGAACCGCCGACGCCCCATAAAATAGAAGAAGCCAGAGAAAGAGGATTTGTACCGAAATCAAGAGAAATAATAGGACTTGCGATACTTTTAGGAATTTTTATTTTTCTCTGGTTCAGCGGTCAGAAAATATTTGAAGGTTTTCAGGAAGGAATAAACCTTATATCAAGCGGTGGTTTTTCGGGAAGTGTACTTTCCTATGCGGTCTCCATAGCTGTAAAGATAATTCTTCCAGTACTGTTTTTGTCTGCTGTTATTGCTATATTAGCAAACGTTCTTCAGACCGGATTTCTCATAGCTACTAAGTCATTTGAGCCGAAGATAGAAAAATTCTCCCCCGTTGAAAACTTTCAGAGGATTTTCTCGTCAAGAAACCTTTTTGAGTTTGCAAAATCGGTGTCAAAATCTTCAATAGTCCTTGCTATAATCGGATTTATCTTATACACATCGCTTTGGAAAATAGATGAATTTTTTGGTTTAGATATAACATCTGCTATACCGAAATCAGCCGGGATTGTTTTGAGGTTTGTCGCAATAGTTTTAGTATTTCTCATTTTTTTATCTATTGCAGATTATGCGTGGCAGAGGTGGGATTGGTGGAGGTCTCTTATGATGTCAAGAAGTGAGCTCAGGGAAGAGATGAGAAGATATGAGGGAGACCCGACAGTAAGAAGCCGAGTAAGAAGGAGAATGTTTGAGCTTGCAAGGTTGCGTATGATGGCAGAAGTACCTCGGGCAGATGTTATCATAACGAACCCAACACATATAGCTGTCGCCCTAAAGTACGAACGAGGTAAAATGAAGGCACCAAAAGTTGTTGCAAAAGGGATGAACTTTATGGCTCAAAGAATAGTAGATGTTGCAAAAGAGCACGGGGTACCAATATATCAAGACCCACCTTTGGCTTGGGCACTTTATAAATCAACAAATATCGGCGATTACATACCAGAAAACCTTTATAAAGCAGTAGCAAAAGTTCTCGCATATATCATAATGCTAAAACAAAAACAAAAAGGATAAAATCATTTGACGATAAACCAGTAAAAGAAGCTTTATCAGTTGATGGACCTTTTCTCTGAAAACCTCTCGGGCATTTTCAAGTTCTCAAATTTCTCTTTCAATTCCTTTATTATTTTTCTGTATTTTGCTTTCGTTCCTTTGCTGATTTTAACCTCCTCGCCATTTTGAGATTTCAAATACCACAGCAGAGCAGATAAAATAAGTTTGGCTTTTGAAAAGCTCTTCTCTTCCAGAGCAATAGAGATAGCAAGCTCTTCAATACTTCTGTTCCTCTCTATCTGAAAGCCCGATTCATTATTTGATTGCTCTTTGTCAAGATGTTTTAACTTTATATTTTCTCTGGCTTGAGATAAGGTCTTTTCTACTAACTCCCAAGGTTTTCTATCTTCTATTATAAACTTTACAATATTGAAAAGTTCTCTTATGTTTCCTGCAATTCCTTCTCTTGTAAGTTTTTCAAGTTCCGTCAAAATGAAATTACCGTATTCTTGCCCGTATATTTTAGGTATATGAGATATAAGCTTTACATCTACGGGGATATCAAAATCTTCTTCTTTCCATATTTGGGTTTCAAATTCTCTGAACTCACAGTCGGGTAGGGGACATGAAAATGTTCTTTTTCCCGATCTCTTCTCTGTATGTATCTGAGATAAGATAAATTCTAAAATGTCATCAAAACTGTCTCCATGCTCTATGTGTTCCTTCAAAGAGGGAATGTAGATTAAATTTGAAGATATTCTGTACCAAAAATCCTCCAAGAGATTTCCTTCCTTTATGAGTTCCTTTGGGTCTCTATTTATGGCAAAAAATATTATACCTTTGAGTTCTTCATCCTTTGTATCTCCTATTTTTCTGAATTTTCTTTCTTCTATTGCAGTTAGGATTTTGCTTTGCAGTTCAATTGGTGCCTTTGAAATTTCATCTATGAAGATAACCGTATCGTCGCTGTTTCCAGAAAATATCCCGTCTTTATCTGCTATCGCTCCTGTAAAAGAACCCTTTTTGTGTCCGAATATTTCCGATTCTATAAGCTCACGCGGTATTTGAGCAGAGTTTATATGCTTGAATTTTAATCCCACTTCATCTGCTCGCTCACTACAAAAATAATTATTAAGCTTTGGATAGAGAGTATTTTGCTCCCAGACCCAGAAATCTTTGTAGATGTTAAAAATCTTACCAGTCAGCTCTTCAACAAAAAATTCATATTCTTTCTGCCAGAACTCTTTAAGTTTTTCCAAGAAGCTAATGTGATAGACAAAAACATATTTTTCTGTCTCAGATTTTATAGAGTCCAATATTTTCTTTGCTTCCTCTTTGGTCATTTTTCTTTTCAAAATTACTTTATCGTAGAACCTTCCTACTATCATTTCCCTTATATCTTTTGCTCTGTTGTTGATAAATTCAGCTATTGCCTTTACGAATTCTCCTTTACCCGCTCCCGATGGTCCCACTATACAATATAACCCATTATGATAGATATTTCTCGCAAGATATATTATTTGATTTATAAAATGCCTATCTTGGCAGAAACCGAACTTCTGCCAGATAAGTTCTGGAATTTCCTCTATGTGAATATGTATCTTGCTTTTCTGCTCGTTTGTTTTTCCATCCATCACAAAAAAACTTTTCACCTGAAAGTTTCCAAAAAGTTATTCTTGTATGATAATTTTATTTCAAAAACAAGAAAAGTTCAAAATAATGTTCTTGTAAGTTCAAAAAATTTTCCTCTGGTCTAAAAAATTGCATTTAAAATATCTTTGTTTTCTGATTCACTTACACCCCTTATTTTTTCGTGAGAACTGAGCTTTATTCCTGAGAAGAAAAACTTGAAACTTACATAATAACCCTGGCACTCTTTTTGCAAATAATTCAACGAAAGGAGGACTATAAAAAATGATGAGAGAAATAATAAAAGCTATAAAAGAAAGGGCAAAAATCAAAACAAAAGGTAAAATTAAAAGATTTTCTCTTCGGAACAACTTCATTTATGTTCTCTCCGCTCTCCTGCTTCTTACTGCTTTTAGCTGTGGCAAAAAGAAAGAGACACAAGAAATTTCAATAACGATAATTGGAACAGCAAAGATTGAAGGTAAAGAAGATAATAGCGGTATTTCTGTCTTTCTTGAAAAAGGTATATCTAAATTACAAACTGGAACTCAATCAGGATATAAGTTAGAATATCAATCAGTAGCTTCTACAACTACCGAAAAAGATGGCTCATATGTTCTTTTTGCAAATTCAACAGGAATTTATCGGATCAGATTATCAGCAAAAGGATATATAGATGTTATAGTGCCAAATATAGTCCTATCTGGAAGCGGGGTTTATGAAGTTTCTCCTGTGATATTCACATCTGCTTTAACAGAAGGAGCATTCGGAGAAGGAACTACAACTCCCACCGAAGTAGGGGGAACAACAATTTCTGAACTCGAGAAAAGGGGAGTGATTATAGGATATGTATTTCTTCCCGGAGCTACCGAATATGCCGACCTTTCAGGAACAATCGTTGAACTCCTCAGAGCAGAACTCAAAAGCGGTGAAGTGGTATATAGTCCAGTCGCAACTCAAATAGTTCAAAAAGATGGAAAATTTATGTTTGAAAATGTTCCTTTCGGGACTTACAGTTTGAGAATAACAAGAGAGGGATTTCCAACTTATCTGATTCCGAACATAGTTCTTGCAAGCAAAATATATGATGTCGGAAAAATAACGCTTCCTATGACTCCTGGAGAACAAGTTATTGCTGCAAAGGAAGGAGTTCTTGATTTTAAAATATCATGGGATGGGAAACTTGTCGCTTGGCGTGATTCATCTGGGACTTTGTTTTTGGCTAATCCTTCGCTTGAATCCAAAGAAGCCATCACAAGACAGGTTCTAACATACGATTTCGTAAGGGGCTCCACGCTCGTTTTTATGACATCAGATAGAAATCTCTATATCAAACAGTATGGGAATCTTTTCAGCGAGAAAATCTCATCAGATGTTAAATATTATCTTAATGTAAACGATATAGCTCTTGCTTTCCTCACATTGGATGAAAAACTTTACATCAGAAAGTTTGATGGAAATTCTCTGGGATTTATAGATTCAGATGTTCAAAAGATTTCTTTACTACGTTATGTTTATGGTTTACAGAAAACAAATCTAATACAGTATGAAAAAAATAACGGAGAAGTTTATTTGGCAAATACTGAAACGTCAAAAAGAAAAATTATTCCTACAGATCATTACATACCATTTTCCATACCCTATTACATACACAAGGATAAAATGTTCTTCCCTTATGTTTTCCCTAATTATTCTACAATAATATATGTTCGCCCTTATGACCTCTCTTCTGATCCCATAGTAGTAGATAAAACGGAATCAGGTTGGTTAACAATTGTTGGCTTCTTTGACCTTGGAATGATTTATTGGAAAGCTTCTTCTCTTTACTTTTATTCTTATGCGAGCGGAACAACAAGTAAGGTAAAAGATTTCTCCTATTCTCCTGAACCTATCACAAGCGTCGGGAATGAATTTTATTTTAAAGATGGGGATAAAATATACTACTTTGATGGTAATACTTTTGAACTTAAAGAAGTTGATCAAATGATCAGAGATGTTACCACATACAAAGATACGGCAATGTTTTACCTGAAAATAATTTATTTTTCTGGACCTTCTAACGTGACTTTTTCGGTTGTGAAGTTCAATTATCAAAATAAATCTACGCAAGTTATCGGTAATAATATAGAAATGAGTTATCCTTGGTGGTCTGAGATTTATGTTTCTCCTGATGGCAATCATGTTATAGTATCTGGTAGTGGAAATATATTTTCAGTAAAAACAGACGGGTCAGGAGTAGTGAAACTTAATGATAAAATTAACCGCTCAAATTGTTCATTCAATGGTTTTGCACGCGATGTAACAGGAAAATATATAGGAAAAATTGCTATATGGTGTTCTCCTTCACTAACTCCTTCTTTAATTTTGAAACCAGATGGAACAGATATATTTAAGTTCAATCCCAATACTTCTTATAGAATATATTCTGATGGCAATAAGATAGTATGGATTGAGAGATTATGGGTTGAGGAAGAATGGATTGAGTTGGGTAGAAGTATGTACATATCTGACCTCAGAGAAGGTGCTACTCCTATTCCTATTGATACTGATGTTTATGGAATGCTTGTGCTTGAGAAAGCCGGAAAGATTTTATATGCAAAAAGAGAGGTGGTATCATTTTTCACGCCAACTTATACTTTGAAATTTGTATCTCTTAATGGAGATGCGGTAGGAACTATTGACAGTGGAGTTAATTATTATTATTATACTACTCCTGAAGAAGATTATGTTATATATACCAAGTGGGTTTTTGAGTTGGAAGGTAATACGGTTAAGATAAAAAACGCTCTGAGTTCAGCGCGCTTGAAATGAAGAGAGCGCTAATGCTCAAACAAATGTAAGTATTTCTGAAATCCTTTCAAATCCAGATAAATACGATGGTAAATATGTTCAGGTTATTGGGAAATGCTTTAAAATTCAGTACAAGGTTTCAAGGAAAGGTAGTCCATATACGGTTTTTGAGCTTGTAGATAAAGGGGGAAGAATAAAGGTTTTCAGTTTTGGTCATATAAAACTTTATGAAGGTGATGAAGTTTCGGTTAAAGGAATTTATCAGAAGGTCAAAAGGGTTGGGATTTATACATTTTATAATGAAATAGATGCATCAAGGGGGGAAATAAGAAAAATAAAATAAAAGTAGTTTTTCTAACTTCCGATAAGGGACATTATGTCAAGTAAATCAGAGATCAGCAAGAAACCCTTCGGTTAATTTCCTGATTTTTTAACAGTTTTGTTAAGAAATTGAGAAAATAAATTGGTGAAATAATCAGTTCAGAATATCAGACCTGCTGACAGAATTGAAGAAAAGCCCGGTTTTACCCTGTCTAAAAACGGGAACCTCTGCAAAATATACTCCTGATTCTCAAGATAAATAAAGCTTCTTTCATATAAGGTGAAGAACAGAGAAAGCTCAACGAATGCAAATTCCCTCACCTGCTTTTTACCAAGCTCCTCAAATTCCTTCTTCAAAATAAAAGAAGGATTTATCTTTAACTTCACAATATCCCATGAAGTCCCCGTCACCTTATATATAGAAGCATCTTGCGATTCTGGAAACCCGTGAAGCACAAAGATTGAAGAAGAAACCCCAAGGTCATGAGCTAAATCTCCTTGCGTCAGAAAAAAATTTCTTATCCTTGAAGATATGCCGGCACCACCAAACACAATATCTCCTGGAAAAACGTTCTGCCCAAACATTATATAACCTATTCTTAAAATGTATCCCATCAGAGCATGAGGAGATAGCTCGGTTTCTCCAAACTGAATTCTTTTTTTCGCAAGCAACTGAAACGGAAAATCTACGCCGAAAGATGAAACATTAATTCTTCTGAAAGTTATGAGATTTTCATCTGGTTCTCCCGCGAGAGGTATAACTGCTGAAAAGCCAGGAAATATCTCAACTGGTTCTCTCATCAACCTGAAAGAAAAAGATAAAAATATGTCACCCAGTCCAAAAGACGAAATTGGTCCAAAAGTTCTATATCTTGAAAATATACTTGCTCTTGCGAAGAATGACTCTGAAAAAGCATATTCGGTTGAAAATACGACATCAAAGTCCTGAACAGATACTTTATTTCCAGAAAGCTTTACCAACTGTTCCCATCCATAGTTCACTCCCTTGACAGATGTTAATATTGAGTAGTTATCAAGGTTAAGCGATAAATTTTGAACATTTATTTTTTTCTGCCACATTGAGAACCTTAGTTGAAGAAATGGAATTATCATATCTTTTCTGAGAGATTCAATTCTTATTGTGTCTTGAAAAGGTAAGGTATCAGGATAATCTGCAAAGGAATTTGGTATATGGGATAAAAATACGGGAACGGAGAATAAGACGAGTATTTTTGATTTCAGAAATTTTGCAGGTGATGATTTTTTCATATATTGATGGCGGAGAGGGTGGGATTTGAACCCACGAGGGAGCTCATCGCCCCCAACGGATTTCAAGTCCGTCCCGTTCGTCCGCTCCGGCACCTCTCCAAAATCAAAAAAAGATTAATCTTGAAAAATCAAGTTTTGCAAAAGTAAAAAATAAACAATAAATTCAAAATTCAGCAAAACCGCAAAATTCCAACTTGCAAAAGAAAATGGCTAATATAAATAGATTAACAGAAGGGAGGTGAGCCAAAAGATGCCCCAAGAAAAAGAAAGAACGTTACAAATAGAAGGATTAGATCCGCACAACAAATTGAGAATAATTTGCTTTTCAGGAGATATGGATAAGGCGTTTGCTGTACTTACACTTGCGGGAACTGCTGCATCGCTCGGGATGGATGTCGCAATATTCTTTACATTCTGGGGGCTTTCTCTCATAAAGAAAAAGAGAAAGTTCAAAGGTAAAAACTTCATTCAAAAGATGATGGAGATGATGATGCCAAAAGGGCTGAACTCCCTTGGTCTGTCAAAAATGAACATGGCTGGACTTGCTCCAGCTATGATGAAAGTTCTTATGAAAAAGACCGGCTCCCCTACCCTAGATGAACTCTTTCAGGCAGCGAAAGAATCCGGAGTCAAGTTTTACGCCTGCTCTACCTCGTGCAGTATACTTGGAATAGATAAAGACCAGCTCATAGATGAAGTTCAAGAAATAGTCGGAGCAGCTACATTTATATCAGAAGCAAAAGGAGGAATTTGCCTATTTATATGAAAAGTTTTTAAATAATTAAAGGAGGATAAAATCAAATATGGAATCAAGAGAGAAAATAGAAAGAGATGTGCTGAAGCCGGATTTAGAATTTGACGCAAGGGGTATGAGATGTCCTATGCCCGTTATAAAGGCAAGAAAATACCTTGACCAATTGAGTTCAGGACAGATTTTGCTCATTCTTGCAGATGACCCGGGGGCGAAAAAAGATTTTCCCGCTTTCTGCTCTCAAACAGGACATGAACTGATTGCCTCACAAGAGGAAAGCGGTGTATTTAAATTCTATATAAGAAAAAGATAATTTCAAGCTGTTTTCTGATTTTGTTTTTTTGTCAAACTCTCAATAAGCTCTTCAAATATCCTTCTGTTTTTTTCATCTATTTTCGTTATTTCAACTCCCATTCCGGGTATTATAGATGGATCAGATGGTTCTGCCTTCCACCTGACAACTCCTTCAACCTCAATAGATAAATCCTCTCTTCCGGGGACGGAGAAAGTTATTTTGAGAGGGGTTCCCGGCGGAAGTGGATTTTCTGACTTTATGAACATCCCTCCTTTTGATATATTTGTTATCCACTCCACAGCTAACCCTTGCTCTGATGAATATCTGACCTCAATTTCCGTAGGATACCTTTTAGATTTTCTCCTCTCTTCCATATCGCTATCAGTATAATTATAATTTCTCTTTGCTCTCTTCTTACTTTTTCTGGTTGATTTTTTCTCTGCCATATTACTTTTTATTTTACGAAATAGTGATAAAATCGAAGCTTTTCAGAAATTTTTTGTTTTTGTTTGTTTTAAAAAATATATGTATAAGCAAGAAGAATTCCTCACGAGACAGATAGTTTGTTGCAGATTTGTTTAATGAATAGCATTCGAATTCCGCAACATTTTTGTATAGAAGGCAATAAATTAAAGATTCCAAATCTGAAAGAGTTTTGGCAATAGATAAGGGATGGGCTGTCCCGAACTTATGCCCACAGAGGGAGGGAAAGTTCCCTGTAAAGCGGGAAGCCCTTCACTTCAGTAAATGGAGGAAGCCACACAATCTGAAAATGCATTAATAATTTTTTCGGAAAATATTTTTTCAGGTATAGATGATAGATAGTGAGATAAAAGATATACTCTCTGATTTCAAGAGATTACGCGATATTCCCCACTTTATATCTTTTGAAGGCATAGAAGGTTCAGGAAAAACAACACAGGCAAAAATTCTCACCTCAACACTTAAAAAAATCGGTTTCCCAGCAATTCTTGTGAAAGACCCCGGAACTACAAAGCTCGGAGAAAAAATAAGAAAAATACTGAAGTCAAACATAGAAATTTCTCCCACTGCTGAACTATTTTTGTTCCTATCAGCGAGAAGGCAGCTTGTTGAAGAGATTATAAAGCCAGCACTCAGAAAAGGAAAAATCGTTATCTCTGACAGGTTCTCTCACTCTACTCTCGCATATCAGGGAAGAGGGAGAATGCTATTTCCAGAGACACTCCCTATGCTCTGCTACCTCTCAACGGGTGGTGTAGAACCTGAAATTGTAATAGTGATTGATGTCAGACCGGAAGTCGGAATTGCGAGGTTGAAAGAAAGATACAAGCAAGATGAAAATAAGAAAGACAGATTTGAAAGAGAAGGAGAGGAATTTTTGAGAAGAGTAAGAGAATACTATATTGAAATATCAAAGACAGAAGATAGTGTTTTTATTGTGGACGGAGAAAATGATCCGGCTGAAGTTTTCAAAATGGTTCTTCTCAAAATCTACAATTTCTCAAAAGAAAAATACGGGTTGATAAAGTGAAGAGATGTATTTTTTGTTTTTCAGTATGGTTCTCCGTGTCTTTTTACTCTGAAATGAATCGGACTTCCATAAAACCCATAGAGCTGACGGATTATCTTTTCTATATGTTTCACCTGATACTTCTTCAGATTTTCTGGCTCGTTAACATACACAAGAAATGTCGGTGGCTTTACTGTTAGCTGAAAAATTTTCGGGTTCTGATTCCTCATAAAATCAAGCAGAAGCAATCTCTCTCTTATTTTGAGAAGTTGAGATGGTTTGAGTTTTTTTATCCAGCTCTGGTAAGATGATTTTATCGCGGAAAGAAGACCATCAATACCATATCTTGTCTTTGCAGATACAGGAATAAAGTAAGCCCACTTTATGAACTTCAAAGAAGATTGCAGAGCAGAAACGAAAGTGCCTATCCCTCCTGCGGGTTTGAGTTCTTTTATTATATCTATTTTGTTGAACGCAACAACAAGTCCTCTTCCCCTTCTTTCTATCAGACCAGCTATAGCTTTATCTTGATGAGTTACACCCTCCGCAGAATCTATAACAAGGACGCAGATGTCTGAGACAAAAATAGCTGTAAGAGACCTGCCTACTGACTTGAATTCAAGCCCTCCAACATCTACTTTTGATTTTTTCCTCAAGCCGGGCGTATCTACTAGTATGAAATTGGTGTTGTCGAACTGAAACGGAATTCTTATTGCATCTCTTGTTGTCCCCGGCTTATCGTATACCACACATCTTTCATAGCCCAAAATTGCATTTATGAGAGATGATTTTCCAACATTTGGTCTTCCAACAAACGATATCCTTATTTTCTCTCTTTTTTCTTTTTTTTCGTCAAGTTCTTTATTTGTTTCCTTTTCTGCTTCTTCGCTCTCTTTCAGAATTTCTCTTCTGAACGCAGATTGAATTTCTTTTTCTCTCTCTTCGTCTATTTTTCTTTCCAATTCTTTCAAACTCTGTATAGAGAGTATTTCTTGCATTTTAATGTCAAAGGTTTCTTCTTCGGAATAGAAATCTGATTTTTCTGATTTCTCCTTTTCAAGCTCATCTGCTATTCTGTCAAGTTCTTCAAAGATTTTTTCTATGTTTTTTTTGTGGAGAGCAGATACAGTTATGAAATTTTTACCAAGGAGTGAGAACTCGGAATGCGCAAGAAGTTCAAGATTTTTTGAATCAACTTTGTTCACAACGAAAATAAATGGCTTACCGCTTCTTATAACTTTCTTTCTTACCATATCATCTAAATCTGTGAAGCCGGAGTTCAAATCAAAGACAGCTATTATTATATCTGCTTTTTCTATTGCCTTATCTGATTGAGCTTTGAAAATCTCATACATGGGGTCATCTTCAAAAGTATATCCTGCTGTATCCATAAGTATATAGCTTCTTTTTTTTGAGTGAGCTATTGCCTCTACAACATCTCTTGTTGTTCCTGGCTCCTTCCATGTTATTGAGACAGAGGAACCAACGAGAGCGTTAAAAAGCGTAGATTTTCCCGTGTTGACTCTTCCAACTATTGCCACCCTTATCATATCAGGCGTTTTTATAATAAGGCGTATAAAAATGCGAATGTATCTTTTGTCATAGCGTAAGGCATGAGCAATCTTTTGATCTTCTCTGATTTCTCCTTTTCTCCGATAAGTTCAAAATATTTTGATACCTTTATGTTTGCCAAAATGTCTATTTTTTTCTTTTTCAGGGCACCGAAGCCGTTTTTGTTGAAATCAAAGTAAAGAACCTCACCTTTTTTTGAGTTCAAAACTTTCTCAAATTTTGCTATGAGTTCCTTATACTTTTCTTCTCTTGTCTCTTTATAGATTTTGTATAGAGTTATAATTCCTTGAGAAACATCGCACAGGAGGTTAGAAGTATCTTTTTTGTTTGAGTGAAAGATTTTTATCTCTTCGTCAGATACTTCAACAAGTTCAGAAATAGCATAATCTGTTATTTTCTTCGCTTCGGCTATCTCTCCCATCTCTACAAGAATCTCGGCTATTTCAAGATTCACATCAAAGAACAACCTCTCATCTCTTTGAGGTTTCTGCCTTATATCTCTTATGCTTTTTGTAGATTTATAGTATTCTTCATCTTCTGCGATCTTATTGATAAAAAAGTTCTGATTAGATAGGGTTTTCAAAAATTCAAACTGCCGAACAAACTTTTTATGTATCTCTTCATCTTTGAATTTTTCGTAGAATTTTTTGAGTAAAAGTGCGTATTTTGCATTTATAAGAGAGCTTTTTTGAGTTGAGAATTTCAGAGGGTTCTCGGCGGACTGCGAAGAAAATAACCCCCCTTCTACTTTATCTTCTGCTTTTGAAAGGAGTTCAATCACTTTCCTCGCATTTGCTTCATCTCCATTTTTTATAAAGAAATCAAGCGCAAGAAAAAGAATCTTAGGAGAAATCAGAGATGATTTCAAAAGTTTATCTAATAGTTGAGGTATAGAGGAGTTTATCTGGTTTATAAATTCCGCTCCAATTTCAGAAAAAATCTCTTCATCATCTTCTCTGACATCTTCTGCTGCAATATTTTCTATTACATGTTTTTGTTTTGTGATGAGTGTTCCAAGTTCAACCATAAACTTTATGAAGGTATCGTAGTCGCAGAAATTTCCTCCACCTATGATTTTTCCATCTCTTGTAAGTATTATGACAGTTGGCGTTGTTTTCAGTGCGTATCTTAAAAATATGTCTGGTCTTTCTTCTGCATCAACTTTGATTAGCATATATCTTTGGGTTAGAGTTTCAATTCCTTTTCTTCCGAACACGCCTTTTTCCATAAACTCGCTTTCGGCTTCTCCAAACGACTTTATAAATAAGAGTTTATATCTTGGGTCTTTCGATAGCTCTTCATCTTTCCACTCGTGCCACATTGAAAAATAAATTCTGAATTTTCTCAAATGAAAATATAAAAAGCAGTTTTTATTATTTAGAGAAGGATTATAATATTATGATGCTTTTGAGGTTCATATTTATCATTTATGTTTCGACAACAATTTTCAAAATTATTTCTGGAATTATATCAGGTAATAATGCTCTGTTTTCAGACGGTGTTGATTCTTTGAAAAATCTAATGACTCTCTTTCTCTCTGCCTTTTTCTTTAATTTATCGCAAGAGGAAGCAGATAAAACTCATCACTGGGGACACAAAAAATATGATGCTTTTGGTTCTCTGATTATCAGTGTTTTCCAGATTTTCATAAGTGGGATAACAGCAACCTATGTTATACTCAATTTCAAAAGGGCTCCGGAAGAGGTATCGCTGAAATATTCTGTTGCCTCGCTTGTGATGATGACAATTATAATAATTCTCTTTGCACTATATATAAGAGATAAAAAATCTTCTGCCATGAGAAGTGAGTTTTTTCACGAAGCAATAGACCTTCTCCAAACATTCTTCGTTGTCGTAAGCACATACCTTTCTCTGAAATTTCTGCCCGAGATAAACTCAATATTCTCCCTCATCATATGTGCCCTGCTATTTTTAAACGGAGCAGTAGGAATATTCAGAGTTGAAAAATTTCTTGTAGATAGAGCTCCAAGCCAAGAACTTATATCAAAAATAAAAGAGCTTGTACTTGAGGAAAAAAGTGATATTTCTGTTCGCGAAATAAAAACCTCTTTCTCCTCTGAAAGAACTATAAGATTAGAGCTGACAATTCAGATTGATGGGAACTTCTCATTACAAGAAGCCCACAATATTGCCCACCAAATAGAACAAAATCTGAAGCAGAAGCTGAAAGAGATAAACCTTGAAGTTGAAAACTGCTCAATTCATTTTGAACCAAAAGGGGCACATATGACAGAGATAGTTAGAAAATAAGAAAAAAGAAAAATCAATGATAAATTCTTTGATTTATGGATTTTGTGAGAATTTCATCAGTAATAGCAACACTATTTTTCGTCCCGGTCATCTCCTCAATGTTTTTTCTGAAATTTTCAAGGGAGAAAGCAAAAGTAATATTTCCTCTGGCTTCTGGTATAATACTCTCTGTCGTCTTTTTAAGAGTTCTTCCCGAATCTATTGAGGTTTCTTCTTCCGAAAAAGTTTCAATTTTTATGTTTGCAGGAGTAGTTATATCTGTATTGCTTGATAAGATAAACCTTTTGAGGGGAGAACACATATCTAATGAGACGCTCGCTTGCTGGGAGTGTGATAACCCTTTTTCTCCGCAGATATTTTTTGGACTCGGGATACATTATCTCATAGATGGATTTTTCCTCGGAGGATTCCTTCTTTCAACAGACAAATTCTTAATCTTCCTCCTTCCTATACTTTTTCATAAGTTAGTAGATGGTTTTATTCTTTCTGTGATATATTCTGGACAAAGTATAAAAAGAGCAACTATGTTTATATCTCTTCTTTCTATCTTTAATGTTATAGGGGTTTTGTTTGCTTATAGATTGCTTGATTTCTCCGAGGTAGTTTCTATATTCTCTCCATTATCTGCCGGAATACTGATTTACGTTGCAATTCACGATTTCATTCCTTACCTGAAAACAATAAGCGACTTTTTGATTTTCATCTTAGGAGCGGTTATTTCTCTCATACTTGGGAATTTTTTAATTCATTAAACTTTTTTCCTCTACCCGACCTGATGATTAATATTATTTCGTGCCCGAAAGAAGAAAATTAATTCTTTCAGCTACCATAATCTTATCATTTATTTTCACAAGCGTTTTTGCTTTCTTTCTGTATCTTTACTTTTTTGACTATGCTAAAAAAAGAGAGATATTAAAACCCCTGCTTATAGAGGTAAATAAGGGAGAATCATTAAAATCAATTGCAGAAAAGCTCGTAAGCATGAATCTTCTAAAATATTCTCTTTCTTTCAGAATATTTGCAAGGAGCAAAGCAAAAAAATTTATGGCAGGTGAGTTTGAACTTTACGGGAATCTCTCACCAAAAGATATAACTGAACTCCTCACAACCTCTAACTTTTACAAAAGGAAAATAACGGTAATTCCGGGAGAAAGCATATATGAGATAGCAGAAAATTTAGTGGAGTCAGGCATACTGAAAAGTAAAGATGATTTTCTATATTGGGCTGAAAACCCGGAGTTTTTGAAAAAGATAGGTATAAATTACGAAACCGCAGAGGGATTTTTGTATCCAGATACTTACCTTTTCACAAAGAACTCAGACCCAAGATTGATAATACACACAATGTATGAAAACTTTATAAAAAAGGTTGGAGAAAGAAGATTAAAATTGATGGGGAACATGGGATTTTACAAAGTTCTTATACTCGCTTCAATAGTTGAAAAAGAATCAACTTTTGAGTTTGAAAAACCGATTATAGCTTCTGTATTTTTGAACAGGTTGAAAAAATCTATGAGATTGCAGGCAGATCCAACCGCGCTCTATGGACTGAAAATTTTTGGAACCCCTCCAAAACCTTTCCATCTCAGAATAGATTCACCTCACAATACATATACAAGAGATGGACTGCCACCCACTCCCATATGTAATCCCACAGTATCATCAATAGATGCGGTTTTAAATCCAGCGAGAACCAAATATCTTTATTTTGTTGCAAAAGGAGATGGAACTCACTTTTTTGCGGAGACATACGAGGAACACCTTGAAAACATTAATAAAGTAAAAGAGATGAGGAAAGTAGGACAAAATGAAGAAATACCAGATTTACAGAGAGAAACGGAGAACAATAGATGAAAAAGGAATTAGGTCTTCAGATAATTGATTTTCAAATCCTTTACCTCTGATTTTTTAACCTACATTTTCTTCTGGTTTTTGAAGGTACAAATTTATCTCTTCGAGAATAGAGATATAGTCGTTTATCTGGAATCCGCCGGGTTTTTGTTTCCTGAAAACTATTTTTGGGGGAGACCATATATGAAATTCTTCGCCAAAAACTCCAAATATTTGTCCCGTTATATGTTGTGCTTTATCTGATATGAGGAAGGCGATAAGATGCCCGACGAATTCAGGTTTTGCAGATTTGAGTTTTTGAGCAAACTCTTCTCCTCTTTTTTTAAGAACATCTTCTGGAATAGCTTGGGTAAGGCGTGTCCATGCAATAGGAGCGATAGCATTAACTCTTATTTTATATCTTTCAAGCTCTTTTGCAAGAGTGAGTGTAAAGCCCATGAGCCCAGCTTTAGCAGAAGCGTAGTTTGCCTGACCTATATTACCCCTCAGACCAGCAGGTGAAGAGAGGTTTATGATACAGCCGGAATTTTTTTGCCTTATCATCTCTGAAACGACGTTTTTTGTGCATAAAAAAGCACCCCGAAGGTGAACCTTCATTATCTCGTCCCACTTTTCAACTTCCATTCTGACAAGTAGAGAATCTCTTGTTATTCCAGCGTTATTTACAAGCGCGTCAATTTTCCCGAATGCATTTTTTGCGAGTTCTACTATGTCTCTTGCACCGCTTTCATCTGATATATCACCTATGTAAGCCGTAGCTTTTCCTCCGTTTTTTCGTATTTCTTCAAGTGTTTCAAGTGCTGGCTCCGGATCAACATCATTTATGACCACGCATGCTCCTTCAGATGCACATATTTTTGCTGTTTCCTTTCCTATACCTCTACCTGAACCGGTTATTATCACAACTTTGTTTTCGAGCAGTCCTGCCATTATAAAAAGCCCTCCTTCCTCTTTATGTTATCAGATTAGTTCAAGGTATTTTTATTTTCATGAAGTTTTTTTTGTTTTTATTGTTTTCAATTTGATTCTGTCCATTCAGTAGGTTTCCCTTTGCTTGCAAAAAGTCGCTTTGATATAACTATTCTTTGAGCTTGTCCAGTTCCCTCAAATATATCAAATATCTTTATATCTCTGTAAGCTTTATTGACTATGTGGTGATATTCCAGGGTTCCTTCTTCACCGAGGAGTTCTACACATCTTGAAACAACATCAAGGGCGATGGGAGGAGCGAATGCTTTTGCCTGTGATGCCTCCTTAGCGTTTGGTTTTTTCATATCCATAAGATAAGCAGCTCTTACACATACGAGTCTGGCGAGGTCAAGCTTTCTTTTCATTCTTTCAAGTTCGGTTCTCACTCTTGAGGCAAATGGTGATACCGCGTTCAGTATATAGTTTTCTGCGAAGTAATCTCTTGTATATTCATATGCAGCACGAGCTATTCCGACCGCCATGGCAGCAACTGCTGGACGAGTCATGTTGAACGTTTCCATAGCTCCCTTGAACCCTTCTTTTGATTTGTAGTACTCTTCCCCTCCGAGGAGAAATTCTTCTTCTATTTTGCAGTCCTCAAACAAAAGCCCAGCGGTCTCGGAAGCGTGAAGTCCCATTTTCTTTTCAATTCTTGAAACCTTGAAGCCGGGTGTGCCTTTTCTTACGAGGAAAGCTCTATGTCCAGCTCTTCCGAGTTTGGGGTCAACCGTAGCGAACACTACAACCCATTCTGCCCTTGCCCCATTTGTGATATACATTTTTTCACCGTTGAGAATATAGTATTTACCTTCTTTTCTTGCTGTTGTTCTTATTCGTGCAACATCTGATCCGGCACCAGGTTCTGTTAAAGCGAATGCACCCCACTTCGGCTCATCTCCCTTGAATGAATCATAAAATATCTTCTTCTGCTCAGGAGTAGCCATTATTCTTATTGGAGGAGATGCAAGCCCAGGACCGGGAAATGACATAAACACGCCCTGGTCTCCCCAAGCTAAAATTTCAGCAGCAAGTATTGATAGAGTTGCGAGCATGGGATTTTGTTTATCTCCGAGCATGCTTTTCAATCTGCTTTCTGCTTCTGTTTTCTCTCCTCCATCGTCACCACCCATAACTCCTATACCTATTCCCATTGCTTTTATCTCTTTGAAGAATGGGTGGTCGGGAGGGATTGGTTCTTCTTTTTTATCATACTCCAATCCGAGAGGTCTAAGTTTTTCTTTTGCGAGCCATTTCAAAAGTTCAAGAATCTGTCTGTGATTTTCAGAAAGTTCAAACTCCATTTTCTTATACCTCCTCCTTTTTATTTACTCCTAAAAATCAAAATTTTTCTCTTGTAATTTTTAAAAACCTGTTTGAAGGTTTTTTATAGTTCCTTCAAACCTGAGGGGGCTACCGAAAGCATTTATTATATCTTCAAAGTCGCGCATCCATTTTTCTACCGGGTGGTCTTTTATGTATCCGTGCCCACCGAGAACCTGAACAGCATCAGAAGTCACCTTCTTCACAATATCAAGAGATTCTAAAACAAGTTCTGTTGTAGAATCTTGCCAGTATTGTTTTGAGTTATCAAAATCCCATGCGGATTTCAGGAGTAGGATTTCAAGGGCATCTGATGTGGTGTTCATATCGGCGAGCATAAAAGAAATTGCCTGATGGTAAGCAATTGGACGACCGAATGCAATCCTTTCAAGAGCGTACTCAAGAGCGTAATCAGATGCGCATTTTGCTATCCCTGTACATATAGCAGATAACATTATATGTATTCTTGCGATAAATCTTGACCATTTTTCTGTTCCTATGAAATTTTCTGCAACCTTATCCCATTGTTCAATATTGAACTCGTAAGCAGGTGAGGAAAACACTCCTGATCTGAATAGTTTCTTTTCTTTTTTGAACTTTCGCGAAATATAGAGAGATATTTTACCATTTTCTTCGCCGAAGAAAACAATTATGCCTGGATTTTCTTCTTCTACGACCAATGTTGTGAGGTTTTTATCAACTTTTGCTCTTGTTGTTACATTATCTTGATATATACCTGATTTGGCAAGTGCAATTTTCTCTTTTCCCAGCAGAACCTTTTTTATGATTTCCTTTGTTTTTTCTGTATCCGAAAGCTCATATAGGGCATACAAAGGAGGTAAAAATGAAAACAGGGAGTAAGTTGTACCTCCATCTCCTTTTTCAGCCATCGTTTTAAGGACGAGAGCTCTTTCAAGCATTCCCATTCCAGCCCCGCCTAACTCTTCGGGAAACTCAACACCAGATAATCCTATTTCAAATACTTTTTTCCTCAGTTCATCTACCCCTTTTTCTTCAAATTCTCTTATTTTTTCTCTTATCTCTTTTCTCGCAAATTCTTCAACGGTCTTTACAAGTAAGTCCTGCTGTTCATTTAATGAAAAATCAAACATAATTTCTCCTCCCCATTTTTAGAATTTTTGAAGTTTCAAGATAAATTTTGCTTTTTCAGGAATTTTTGAATACTTGTTCAAGTTTTTTCATCTATTTCCTTCAAATTTTTCTCACAATTTCAGGAAGTTTTCAATCACTTTTAGTCCTTTCAATCCGCTCTTTTCTGGATGGAACTGAACTCCAAAAATATTTTGAAAACTGATAGCAGATGTGAAATTTATATTTTCCGAAGAGAAATTTGCACATATAATTTTTTCATCTTCTGGTAAGACATAGTATGAGTGAATATAGTAGAAAAACTCTTCTTGTTGAAGGTCGGTGAAAATTTGAGATTTTTTCAAATTTGTTCTGCCCCACCCTATGTTAGGAACTCTGAGATTTGGAGATAAATCTCTAAGGTTTTTTACAATTCCCCGCAATATTGAAAGTCCTTCAACTCCCTCGCTTTCTTCTGAGAACTGGAAGAGTACTTGCATTCCAAGGCATATTCCAAGAGTAGGTTTTCCAGATAGAATCTCATCCTTTATTTTTTCAAATAGTTTTAGTTTTTTGAGGTTATATATTGCTTGTCCGAAAGCTCCGACTCCGGGAATAACTATTTTATCTGCTTTTTCAAAAGAAGAACTGACAACCACACTGACCCCGAAGAAGTTGAACGCTCCCCATACACTTTTGAGGTTTCCCATACCGTAATCAACTATCCAGATTTTCTGCTTTTCAATCATAAGTTCCACATTAAATTCTTTATTCTCTTTAACTCTTTCCTTTCAATTTTTCAGGTCAGAATACTTTTTTTATCCATTTTCTTGATTTTACTCTGAATATCAGCGCTAACGAGAGAAATCCAAAATATATAGATATCAAACCCCAAAGGAAAGATGAATCAAGCTTCATAATCGGTCCGAGTATTATAAGCGAAGGTATAAAGAACAAAAAGTGAAGCGTTGTTTCCACGAGAACAACGAATTTAGTATCTCCAAGACCTATAAGTGCATTAAGGAGCATAATAGAGATAGAAACAAATATGATAGATGGAGCAAAAGTCAAAAGCGTTATTCTACCCGACTCTATTATTTCTCTTTCGCTTGAAAAAACCTTCATAGTTAGCTCTGGAAGAATAACAAGTATAAGTGAAGCAAAAAGGGAGAAAGTACCGACAACTATTATTATATTTTTGAGAAGATTTTCTGCTCTCTCTATTTCAGATTTTCCTATCAATCTACCGGTGAATCCTGCAAGAGATGTCCCGATAGCCATCATAGGAAGCATTATAACTCCGAGGATATTGACAAGTATGAAAGATACCGCTTGATGTTCAACTCCTGAAAATCCTGAAAACCACATAAAGATAAGAAAACTCAAAGAAGCAATGAATTGACTTAATCCCGCAGGTAAAGAGAGTTTCAGATTTTTGAGAGAAAAGTTAAACATATCAGTTCGGTAGTTTTCGCTTTTTATTTCTGATACTGAAAAATGTTCCTTGAGATATGGCTTTATTATTAAAAATGCGTGAAATAATGCGAAGAAAGACGAAAGAGAAGAAGCGAGAGAAAATCCATAAAGCTCCATCCTTGGGAAAATTATTCCGAACACAAGGATGTATGATAGAACTATACAAAATATAGTTGAAGATAGGTTGAAAGCAAGATGCTTTTTTGGTTCCCCTATTGCGTCGAAAAAACTCCTCATGACAAAAGTCATAGATGTTGCTGGAAGTCCGATTACCCTTATTGATAGAAATTTTTTCCCATACTCTGCGACTTTCTGAGACGGGGAGAATATCTTCATAAAAAAATCTCCAAGGGAAAAAACAATTACGCTCATAAATAAGCTTATGAAAAAGCTTACAGATAGCATTGATTTAAAGGACATAAGGGCTTTTTTTCTTTCTCCTCTACCCCAGAACTGAGATATAAATGTTTGAGAAGAAGAAGCAAGCGCATTCATGGGAGAGGTAAAGAGCAAGAGTATGAGGAGAGCGAGCCCCATAGCAGAAATTTGCTCGGTCGCATCTTCTCCTATGTGTCCTACCATCATTGTTCCGAAAAAATTATGTATGTTTGATGCGGCAAGAGAGAACGCAGCTAAAAAAGATAGATTGAATATCTCTCTCACATCTTTATCTTGAAAAGCTCTTTTTGTTCTCTCTAAAACTCTAATGATTTTTCCCATTGCAAATAGAAAGAACTTTCTCTTCAATTTTTTCACTTTACTGATTTTAGAAAAATCTTGCGAGAAAAGTTCCAAGAATAAACGAAAGAGCAAAATCTGTGTTCAGTATAAAAGCTCCTCCAACATACCACATTGGCCAGAAATCCTTCGGATAGAAATCAGGAACTTCGTTCAAATCCTTCGGTCTATCATAATCTATCCCTCTGAAAACTTTAATTGCTCTTGGCAGAGATAAAAAAGAAAACAGAAAGCCCAACCTCTGAGTTAAAAGAGCGGTCAAGATAACAGAAATATACATGGCAAAAATAAGAACTTTGCAAAGGATTTTTGTTTTTCTTTCCCCTAAAATTACAGGAAGTGTTTTTACTCCTTTTTTTGAGTCCTCCTCTAATTTATCAAGATGTTTCCCAAAAACGATAAGCGAAGCCGAAATACCATAAGGAAAAGAAGCAACAATAACCTTCTCGTCTATGTATCCTGATATTACAAAAAAGCTCCCAGCTATCATCATAGGTCCCCATATTAAAAATACAAGAAATTCTCCTAATCCTCTGTATTTTAGTTTGAGGGGTTTTCCTGAGTATGAGAAAAGAAGAACAAAACCAACTATCGCAAGCAAAATAACCGCAGGACCTCTTTTTGATGCGAGAAATAATCCGCACAAAAAAGCAAGAAAAGATAGAAAAAGTCCGAGCAAAAAAGATTTTCTTTCTCCAATAGAAAATACAGGGTGTACTCCGTATACTAACCTGAAGTACTCGGGAGTATCAACTTTGTTTTTGTAATCCCACCAATCGTTTATAACATTGCTTGAAGCATGAGCGAGAAGGAGCCCTATCATATTCACTGCGAACAAAATTGGGTCAAACGAGCCAAAACTCCACGCAAGTAATCCGGCAATTATAACTGAAAACAGAGTTATAGGAAGAGAGACAGACCTTATCAATCCCAAGATTTTATTCTTCTCAAAGCCCGAGGTTATTTTAAGAAAGTTCCCCCAGATTTTAGCAGATAGCTGATCAAATTTAGAAAACTCCATCAAAAATAATTTTTATTTTCTTATAAGGAGTTTCTTTAATTTTCTATTTTTTCAACTCTGAATATTGAGAAAATCTGTCTGTGTCCATATTTTCTTCTGTATCTCTTTTTTCTTTTGAATTTGAAAACTATTATCTTTTTGCTTTTTCCATCTTTTATTTTTCTGAGCTTTACTGTGGCGTTAGTGTCTCCGAGTTTTACTTCTCCATTTTTCACAATTAGCAGAACATCTTTTACTTCTAAAATTTCCCCCTCTTTAACTCCCTCTATCTTTTCTGTTCTTATAAGGTCTCCTTCTTTGACCTTATATTGTTTTCCCGCTAATTTTATTACCGCATACATAAAATGGAAATTATAATTTTCTGATTTTTCAGTTTTATAAAAACAACAAAAATTTTGATGTTTTTTATATTATTTTCACTTTGGTAAAATTTTGAATTTTTCTCCTACGTGGTGGGACTGAGATAAAATTTTATCTTAAAATTCAATTTTGCTTTTATTTTTGTTTTTTATTTTGAGCCAAGGTAGCTCAGGTGGTAGAGCGGGTGCCTTGTAAGCACCAGGTCGTGGGTTCGAATCCCACCCTTGGCTCCCCAAAATTTTTTGTCCGCAAGCTTCAAAACCTTCTCTAAAACAATTCAGGTCAAGACGCCCTCGAGAACATCAAGCGTAGATATAACTAAGGAAGTTGAAAAGATTCTTTCAGAAAGCGGAATAAAAGATGGAATTATTACAGTATTTATTCCTCATACGACTTGCGGAGTAATGATAAATGAAAATTGGGATCCAACGGTTCAGAAAGATATTCACGAAACACTAAGCAGAATCATACCACATAGAGGGAACTACTCACACACAGAAGGAAATGCTGACGCTCATATAAAGACCGCAGTTGTTGGAAGCTCTGTCTCATTACCAATAGAAAACGGAAATTTACCATGGGGAACATGGCAAGGAATTTTTCTGGTTGAGTTCGATGGTCCCAGAACAAGAAAGGTGATAGTGAAAATAATTGGGATATAGATGGTAGAGAAATTCAAAAGGAATTCTTATAATTCATTTTCAATATGAATAAAACATTCCTGAATTCCAGAGTATAAAAAAAAACTTTTTTTCCGAAAATATACAAAAGCTATGAATGAGAGAAAAAGAAAGAAAGTCAAATCTATCGTGGAGAAGGAAAAAGACAATCTGGAAAATAACGGATATGAAGATGAAGTTGAATTTGATGATTCTAACGATAAGATTTTTTTCGCAGATGATCTTGTGAAAGATGATGAACTTGCTAACAGAATAAAAAAGATTGTGAAAATAATAGATATCCTTGAATTCATAGATTCCTGCCTTATCGTAGGGGAAAGATTTCTGAAAGAAGACGAAGAAGCAAAAGAAATAGTAAGAGACCTGAGAAACAAAATAATAGATGCCGAAACATTATTTACAGATTACCTGATAACAGGAAAAATTCCAAAAGTCCAATAAGTAAATCAAACAGATTGCGAAGAAAATATTTATTTATATTTCTGCAAATATTTTCACAACACACTATTTTAGTTTTAGTTAGATATAAAATCAATATCAAAAGATGATAAAAGAGATAAAGAAAAAGTACAAGGTATGGGAAGTTTTTGAATACGAAAATATATCAGATGAGTTTGTTCTTTCCGCAAGTGATTCCATTCCTGTACCACAGATGAAAAAAATAAAATCAACTTCCGTAAGATATTCTGATGGGAAAAAGTATGGCTTTTTTGCCTTTGAGAAATCAAAAGATGAGAGATTACCAAAAATTTCAATTCCAGAACCTCTTATAGAAGAAAAACTTTTAATACCAAAAATTAAATTATCAAAAAGATTTACTCTTGGAGATAAGAAAAAATGGAAATCACAAGAGGTACTGATAGAGTTTTTCAGTGCCATAAAACAAAAAGCAGATTTCAAAGTAATAGTAGATAAAATTGTCTGCGGTAAGACGAGGGAAAAAAGAAAAATCATAAATTCGTTTGGAGTAAAGCTTGAAGAAGAGAAAAACTACTTTTTCATCTACGGTTCAGTAGGAGGAGAAAAAAATGGCGAATTGCAGATTGTTTATTTCTCTGAATCTTATCTTTCACCTGATAAAATAGACATAAGAAAGCTTTGTGATGAGATACTGAATGATTTTTCTTTCGGGGGCGGAAGAATAGAGAGCGGGAAATATAACATTGTTTTGCCTCCGAAGGTTTGTGCACAGTTCATTGAGTTTATAGCTCATAACTTCTGTGGAGATAGATTAGCAAAAGGAAACTCAAGATTTTCGGTAAAAGATATAGGGAAGAAGATCTTTGGAGACAACATATATATATGTGAGATAGCTGAACCGGAAAGTTTCTCACAAATAAAAGATGAAATGAAGTTCAACCGCGGTCTGAGGTTTTTTGACGATGAGGGCGGAGAAAAAAATAACTTCTATCTTGTAAATGCTGGAACTATTGAAAATTTCTTCACAGATGAAAAAACATCAAAAATATTAGGAATAAAAAATACAAGGTGTTCTATGAGGCAGAACTATCTTGCTCCACCATCACCGTATTTTTCTGCATTAGCTCTTCTTCCCGGCAAAACAAAAAGAGAAGATGTAGAAAACATACCAAAAACCTTATATGTATGTGAAATAATAGGTCTGCACACAGGAGATGAAGTAAAGGGGAACTTCTCTGTGGGATGCAGAGGATACGTTTTGAACTCCCGACAGCCGTTCAAAACAGCAGTAATATCTGGAAATATATTTGAAATTCTGAAAGATGCGGTCTTATTTTCTGACTTTAAAGTTTGTGGGAATATAGGAACTCCATCAATAATGTTTCAAGATATTGAAGTATCGTCTTAAAATTTCGGAGTTTTCGGCACAATATTTATGGCGAACAAGAACTTGAATTACTCTCAAACTCTTTTGAAGAATTTATGAGTTCTTGACATTGAACCTTTTCAAAATCAATCTGAAAACTTTTTGAATTCGTGGTTATATTTATAATTCCTTTTTCTGGACAATACGCAAAATTATCTTCGCCAAATCTTTGAGAAAAATCTGGAAATATATATGTTAATGGATTTTTAGTTTTGAAATCAGATTTTGTTGTGTAGCAGGTCTTTGCAGGTGAGTTTTCATAAGATAAAAAAGATTTTCCATCAAAATATACATTGAGGATAACTTTACTATAAACTTCATACACAAATGAAAAATCTTGGATTTCTGCTTTATATCTCATCAAAATCGTTCTTCTATCTTTGTATTGTGAAAACAGAGTTATACTTGTGCTGAAATAGTCAATATTCATGCTAAGTGTATATGCTGTGCTTTGAGTTTCTGCTGATGAATAATAAAATTCAGAAAAAAAGTAAAAATACGAAACCGAAAAATTTCTGAATATATCAGAACACGATAGGTAATCAAGGTTATCTATGCACCAGCTCAAAATATTGAAAAAGTACTCTATTTTCCCTTTGCAGTTTTTCGTTGATTTTATATCAGAGCAATAGTATGATGAGCGAATTAAAATTTGAGGTACCGAATTACTATCTTTATCTTTTGCGAATTCTGAGCATTCTCCAAAAACATAAGTTGTATCAGGGAATACGGCAGAAGTGATACAATTTGAGAAATCTCTTGTAAAAAACGGCTTTACCTGTATGATTGAAATATAATTTGGGAAAAGGACTGTGAAAAAGTTATAAAGTTTTTCAAAAAAGTCAGAAGGATCAGTCCAGCTTTTTGGGAAGACCCCATCTTTCAAAAATTTTACAAGCCGGTATGTGGATGAGAAAGCAAAATAAGCCGAACCAGGATTAACATCAGGTTTTTCAGAACAGGAGAAAAAAACGAATAGAAAAAATATAAATATTCTCTCTTTCTTCGGAGTTAATTTCATTCAGAGAAAAATTTAATCAGGGAATGAAATATTTAGGGGGGATTATGGAGAAAACACCGAGAAGCCGAAGAGAACAGAAATTATGTATCCTGAATTACTTCCAAAAAAACCAGAAATTATGGGAGAGAGGTGTGCGGAAAATCTTCTTGGTTCTATCCAGACGCCGAAATCTCCAAATGTTTCAAGACCGAGGTAAGCTAAAATTTTTTGTCTCTGCGACTGAATACCTGGTCCAATTCCTGCACCTACGCTTGCGAAAAAGTCAGATGAATCAAACCTGATTGAAACTCTTGACGATGGGAAGAAAAAACTGGCAGATGGGAAGAAGAAGAAGTTTGCGCCCGCGTCAAAGCTATCAAACTCTGCAACTCCAAGAGCAAAACCGAAAGAAGGAGAAACCTTCTGCGCTATTGAGGAAGGGAAAGACATACCTCCTTTTATATTGAGGAAGAATGAGAAGGAGATTATTGAGTAGATGATGGTAAGAAGCAATTTTTTTGTGTGTGGGGAGGGAGGGATTTGAACCCCCGTAGGCCTGGGGCCACCCGGTTTACAGCCGGGCCCGATTGACCGCTCCGGCACCTCCCCTACATTGTGGCGATCAATCTTTCCATTTCTTCGTCTTCTATCTCAAAGTTCGCCCATACTTTCTGTACATCGTCAAGTTCATCGATTGCGTTCATAAGTTTCAGAAGATGTTCTGCATCTTTTCCTGATACTTTAACTGTACTCTTTGGTACAAAGCTTATTTCTGCTCTTTCGTATTTCCATCCAGCATCTTCAATTTTCTTTTTCAGATCTTCGAAATTTTTAGGGTTGCAGTACACCTCGATCACATCGTCAAGTTCGTTTATATCTTCTGCTCCGTTTTCTATGACGAAATCTATAAATTCATCTTTTGAAGGTATAGAGTTCTTCTGAAGTGCGATAACTCCTTTCATTTCAAAAAGCCAAGATACTGAACCTGCTTCTGCGAGACTCCCACCGAATTTTGAAAAGATTGCTCTTATTTGTGAGGCGGTTCTATTTTTGTTATCTGTTATAGCAGAGATATACATAGCAACTCCGCCTGGACCGTATCCCTCGAAGAAGACCTCTTCGAGTTTTTCACCGCCGAGCTCTCCTGTTGCTTTCTTTATTGCTCTCTCTATGTTCTCTTTTGGCATATTGACGCTTTTTGCCATCTCAATCGCAAGTCGCAGACGAGGATTGGTCTCAGGGTTCGGTCCCCCCTGTCTTACAGCAACCTCAATTTCCCTTATCACCTTTGTGAAAATTCTTCCTCTCTTTTGGTCTTGTGCTGCTTTTTTATGTTTTATATTATGCCATTTTGAGTGTCCTGCCATAAAAACATACTCCCTCCTTTATCATCATCTATTTTAAAATTGAAAAGAAAAAATAAAACCTTATAAGAAAAATTTAGGAATTACAAAAATTTATTTTTAGAGAAATTGTTATATTCTTTTCCTTTTATCTTCCTTCTCTTTTCTTCTTTCACTCCTTTCTTTTTCAAGGAGGGCTTCTTTCCTTGATACGAGAATTCTCCCGTCTTCTTCAATTTTGACCACTTTAACTTCTATTTCTTCGCTAGGTTTTATAGCATCTACTACTCTGCTTATTCTTTTTACATCGACATGAGAAATATGCATGAAAGCGTATTGGAGTGAGGGGAGAAGCTGTACCAATGCACCGTTTGGAAGAATTCTTTTCACCTTAGCTTTATATATTTTCCCTTCCTCTACATCGCTTGTGTAGTAATTTATAAGCTCAATCACCTCTTTGAGTTTCTCTTCATCTGGAGCGAAAATCTTCACATTTCCATCAAGGTCTATCTCTATATCTGCTTTTGTCTTTTCAATTATTTGTTTTATGTTTCTGCCATTCGGACCTATAAGAGTTCCTATTTTTTCAACATCAACCCTGAGCTTATGGAATCTCGGGGTATATGGTGAGAGAGATTTTGGTTTTCGGATGTGGTTATACATAATTTGAAGAATTTTCTCTCTCGCCTTTTTAGCTCTGTGTACAGCTTCTCTTATTATATCAAATGATAATCCCATAGTTTTGAGGTCCATCTGGACTGCGCTTATTCCGTTTTCAGAACCCGCTATTTTGAAATCCATATCTCCAAGATGGTCCTCATCTCCCAAAATATCTGTTATGACTTCAAATGTCTCTCCCTCTTTTATGACTCCCATAGCAACTCCTGCAACGTGTGAAAGAACTGGGACACCTGCATCAAAAAGAGCCAAACTTCCACCACATACCGATGCCATTGAAGTAGAGCCGTTTGAAGAAAGTATATCTGAAACAACCCGTATAGTGTAAGGGAATATATCTTCTGGCGGTATTATTGGTGCAAGGGCTTTTTCTGCAAGATAACCGTGTCCTATCTCTCTCCTTGACGGACCTTTGATGGGTTTTACCTCCCCAGATGAAAAAGGCGGGAAGTTATAGTGTAGCATAAACCTTTTTGCCTCAAGCTCTATACCAAACCCTTCAACTGGCTGAACATCTTTGGGAGTACCCAAAGTTACAGTGACGAGAGCTTGTGTCTCTCCCCTTCTGAATATTGCAGATCCGTGCGCTCTTGGAAGAACACCAAGAGTTATCTCTATCTCTCTTATATCATCTGGACCCCTACCATCTATTCTTCTTTTATCTTGTACTATCATTCTTCTGACGAACCTGCGAGCAAGTTCAAAAAACGAGTGAGTCAGTATTGAAATCCTTTCCTCATCAGAATATTTCTCATCAGGAGGGACGAAATAATCTAACTCTTTTTTCAGGTTTTCCAGTGCTTCGTCTTCTTTTCTTCTTCTTTCTAACTTTGAAGATGTCAAAATTATATCTTTGATGTCAATCTTGCTTGCTATTTTTTCTATAACATCTTCCGAGTAGGTTATTGGTTTGAAACTTCTTTTTGGTTTCCCTAAAACCTCGCATATTTTCTTCTGGAACTCTATAAGCTTTTTTATATACTTGTGAGCGAAAAATATAGCATCTAAGAAAGTATCTTCTGATACGAAGTTAGCCCGTCCTTCAACCATAACTATTCCTGTTTCTGTTCCCGCCACTACAAGCTCGAGATGAGCTTTTTCTTCCTCACTTTTAGGATTGAGAACAAATTTACCATCTTTCATACCAACTTTTACTGCTGCTACGGGAGTATAGAAAGGTATATCAGATATCAAAAGGGCAATTGAAGTAGAGTTGATAGCAAGTATATCTGGCTCGTGAATTTTATCTGCTGAAAGAGCATAAGATATAACTTGAGTATCTTCTACATATCCTCTTTCAAAAAGAGGTCTTATAGACCTATCTATCAATCTTGAAATCAGAATTTCTCTTTCACTTGGCTTTCCTTCCCTTTTATAAAATCCTCCGGGAATTTCTCCGACTGCATAAGATTTCTCTCTGAACTCAACGGTAAGCGGAAGGAAATCTATTCCCGCAACATTTTTCTTTGAGGATACAACAGTGGATAGAACTACCGTTTCGTCATACCTAAGAAGGCATGAACCATCTGCTTGACCTGCAACCTCTCCAACAATTGCTTCAAGGTTCTCCCCCTCAAATTTCATTCCTATCCTCATAACTTCTTCTCCCTGTATTTTTTCAAAATGCTGATAAGAAAAGATATTTTAAAGCTTATTTTAAAAATAAAAAGTAATAAACAAATTTTTATTGATGAAATTGTTTAAATTCCTCTTGTTTAAATTCCTCCTTGGCATATTAAAACCGCAAAAAAACTAATGCGGTTCGGATTTTCTTCACTTTCGGCCAATGGGAAAATTATTATCCTTCTTATTATCTTCTTCTGGAATATTCTTTTTTATTTACTGATGTTTTTCTTGCGAAAACTATCTCAACAAGCTGGTCAAGATGCTCTACAAAGTGAAACTTGATCTTGTTTTTTATTTCATCTGGAACTTTTTCGAGGTCTCTTTGATTGAGTTTGGGAAGGATAACTTCTTTCACACCATAGCGCGCAGCAGCAAGAACTTTTTCTCTTATTCCTCCCACCGGCAATATTTTACCGCGCAGAGTTATCTCTCCTGTTATTGCTATATCTTGACGAACTGGTTTTGATGAAAGAGCAGATATCAAAGATATAGCTATTGCTGAACCAGCAGATGGTCCATCTTTCGGCACTGCACCCTCAGGAACGTGTATGTGTATTCCATAAGAGAACTTTTTTTCTGGGATTCCGAGCTTTTTCGCATTCACCTTTGCATAAGTCAAAGCAGCTCTTGCTGATTCCTTCATAACTTCTCCCAAATTACCAGTAAGGGTAATTGATTTCTCGTTCGGCACAATATTACACTCTATTTTGAGTATGTCTCCACCGTAGGGCGTCCAGGCAAGACCTGTTACTACCCCTATCTCCTCACCTTTCGTATCTTCAAAAACAGAAAACTCTTCCGGTCCCAGAAGTTCCTCAACCTTTCTCTCATCTATCACAATTTCTTTTCCGTCTTGGTTTATCTCTCCTACCGCTATTTTCTTTGCTATTTTCAAGAAAATGTTCTGTATTTTTCTTCCGAGCTCTCTCACTCCTGCTTCCCTTGTGTACTCGTTTATGACCTTAAAAATCGCTCCATCTTCTATCCTGATATTGTACTCTCCAAGTCCTGTCTCCTCCTTATACTTTGGTATAAAGAATTTTTTCGCTATGTTGAGCTTATCTATTTCGGTGTATCCGGGAATGAATATCAATTCCATTCTATCAAGAAGAGGTGGAGGTATTGTATCAATCTGGTTTGCTGTGCATATAAAGAAAACTTTTGAGAGGTCAAATGGTATTGATATATAGTGGTCTAAAAAAGCGCTGTTCTGCTCTGGGTCAAGGACTTCAAGCAGCGCAGACGCGGGATCTCCCCTGAAATCAGCATAGATTTTATCTATTTCATCTAGCATGAAGACAGGATTTTTTGTTCCAGCTTGCTTTATTCCTGAGATTATTCTGCCTGGCATAGCTCCGACATAAGTTCTTCTGTGCCCTCTTATTTCCGCCTCGTCTCTCAATCCACCAAGAGATATTCTGATAAATCTGCGTCCTAATGCTCTTGCTATTGACCTGCCAAGAGATGTTTTGCCAACTCCAGGAGGTCCCACAAAGCAAAGCGTAGTTCCGCGAGAAATGCTTTTTTTCAGGTAAGCGACTGATAAAAATTCAAGAATTCTTTCTTTCACATCTTCAAGGTCCCAGTGATCTTCATCAAGAACCTCTTTTGCTCTCTTTATATCAAGATTATCTTTTGTTTCCTCGTTCCATGGCAAAGATAGAACCTCTTCTATCCATGTTAGCGCTACCGTGTATTCTGGAGATTCTTTTGGTATTGTTTTCAATCTTTCAATTTGTTTGATGACTTCTTTTTTTGCATGTTCAGGGAGTTTCTCAGCTTTCTCTTTCAGCTCTTCTATTTCTGATTTAACTCCCTCAAGTTGTTCAAGCTCTTTTTGCATTTCCTTTATTTCTTCTTGAAGTATCCTTATTCTCTGTGCTTTATCTATGTTTTCATGGACTCGCCTTGCTATTTCGTTCTGTATTTTGAGTATCTCTTTTTCTTTTATTATGATTGAGATGAGTTTTCTTATTCTTTCTTCTTGGTCTATTGTTTCCAAAATGTCTTGTGCCTCTGATGGTTTAAGAGGTAGCGAGCCAGCGATAAGGTCTGCTACTTTTCCGGGAATTTCAATACTTCGCAAAATTGCGATAGCTTCTGGTGGTGGCTTTATCGGCAAAAGAGAAACATATTCTTCAAAAAGTTCTATAAGTTCTCTTGTCATTGCCTCAAGAGTCGGATTGAATATAACCGGTTTCTTATCTTCAAATATTTGAACATTGACAAGAAATGGCGGAATTAAGCTTACGAATTTTTCTATTTTTGCTCTGTAAATTCCGCTAACAAGAGCTCTCATCGTGTTTCCATCTTTTGCTACCCTCACAATAAATCCTACAACTCCAAAGTCCCTTATTGCATCTTTCGGATTTGTTCCTTGTTCGTTTATAAGTGATGCAAAAATAAACCTGTGAGATTGAAGTGCGTGTTCAATAGCAAGTTGCGACTCCGGGTTCGCTACCGTTATCGGAGTTATACTTCCCGGAAAAATCACAAATCCCATCAGATTCACCACCGGTATCGGGATATCCTTCCGAAAATTAATAGTCGGCAGAGGTCCCAAAAGAGGTATAGGTTGTCTCTGATCTTGTATGTTGTTCTCAGATGAACCCGCTCCGTTATCTTCATTAATATTTTCTTCTCTTTCTTCGTCCCCTATCATGATTTCTTCCCTCCGAAAAAATTTCAGTATTTAATTTTGTTATTCCTTTGCTTTTTGTTTAATTTGCTTTTCGCTTTCTTCTGAAAATTTAAAGAAGCCCGTTCAAATGAATAAAATTTACAAGTGTCACAGGAAAAAGAAAAAATTTCAAGAAGAGAGAAAACTCCAGTATCTATTATTTTGCTCTGGATTATAACAATCTTTGCAGTTGTAATGTCTATAATCTCTCTTATAGGACTTATAATTTCAAGACATGGTAAAGTAAAAAAGGCATTTTTAGGTGTCGTGGAAAAAAAATTTGCAATCCATATAGAAAATATAGATATAAAGCTCTTCCCTCTATCAAAATCTTTTGAGATAAAATTAGAAGGTGTCAAAAATGAATTCCTGCGTATAAAGGAAATATCTGTCAGACCATTTGATATCAGGATTGACAGTATAAGCGCAGGAGAGGTTTTTCATTCAGATAAAATAAAAATAGAACCTGGGAAAATAGATGTAGAGTTGCTGAAAATCTCTATCCCATCTGGAGGAGGTGGAGTTCCGGACCTAAAACCAGTATGCGAAATAACAAAATCTTTTTATGAAAGCAAAATAGGGAAAATAGCCGAGTATGTTCCATCTTTTTTTCTCAAAGGAGAGGTGAAAATTGAGGGCTTTGAACTTCAAACCAAAGATTTCTCATCTTTTTCGGATAAATTGACTTTATCTTTATCAAAATTCTACTTTGAAGTTCCTGAAACGCGCATAAAACTCAGGTTCAAAAACCCTAATTTTCCCGAATCTTTGAGAGATAGATTTGAAAAAACGGAGGTACATTTGAGAGCTCTCGGAAATCTGAAAAACCTTGATGCAATAGGATATGTGAAAATAAGAGATGGTATCATCTCCGCTTCGCTTGATTTTTCTCTATCTTTGTGTAAGGAAAAGGAACTTTCGCTCAAGCTCAAAGGAGAAACTTTGTCTGACCTGAAAACTTTTATTACCGAAGCCAATTCCAGCATATTAGAAATATATCCAGAAATTGAGCTATCTATATCTGATAGAAAATTAGAAGTCAAAGCATTTTCAAAAATAAATCTTGAAAACTTTCAGATAAACGATAGAAAAATTGGAGGGTTTCAAGGAAACATAGAGTTAATCTATAAAGATGAAAAAATTCACGTTTATGCGGAAATATCTGGCGATGGTTTAGAAAAACTAGAACTTTCTGGTGATATACCAGTAGGCACTTCAAAAGGAGCTATAAATTTTTCAGGAGAAATTGACTTACAGAAAACAAAATTTCTTGAAAATTCAAAAGGCAAAATATTGGTAGATGGTATATTTTACATTCCTGATCTGACAGCAAAAATAAGCTCAGAAGTCAAAGATTTCAATTTAGATTTTATTCAGTTCAAAGAGTTTTACGGAGATGTATCTATTGGAGAGGGTAAAAATTTAAAATTCAAGGGAATTCTTGTAAATAACAAAAGCCACATTTCAGTTTCAGGAGGCGTGGAAGATTGGAAAAATATCAGTATAAGTTTATATCTTGATAACTCAGGCGCAAAAGATTCTCTTGAGGTAATGAAGTTGAGCATTCCTTTCGATGCTTTGATATCGTCTTCCAGAGTAAATATTGATATAGATCCGAAAAGCAAAATCGTTCATCTAACATCTGAAAACATTACTGCAAGGGATTTCAAAATACTTAAAGAAAATATAAGCTGTATCAGAGCAAATATAGAAGGTAGGGTTCATTTTTCTGGAAACTTTTCAATAGATATTGAAGGTGAAGGGAAAGACGGAGTGTTAAGGTGCAACGACTTGGCTGATTCAAGATTTGATTTTTCAGCCCATATCAATCAGGATATACTGAAGCTGAAAATAGAAAACGGAAAATATGACCTGAAAGATTTCGGAATGCTTCCTTTCGGTCTTGAAGGAGATGCTGAATTTTCAGGAGAGATAGAAAGCGACCTCAGAAAAACTCTTTATGGAAATATCAAAGTTCTCGCAGAGAATTTCAGATTCTCTGAATATCCTTTAAGTTCATCGTGTGTTTTGGGAGATGTGATAATAGAAGGTTCAGGAAAAGTTAGCTTTCAGGGAAAAACATGCGAAGAGTTTGAAATTTCGCTCACATATCAGAACGAGAAGA